>JAFGPH010000371.1 GCA_016926135.1 Deltaproteobacteria bacterium | reverse complement strand
TTCGCCCTGAGGTATCGAAGGGAGAACGCCCCTGTTCATGCTTCGATACCTCAGCATGAACGGAACGTGGGGATAAGTTGCACAACTTATTCTGTTACAGGCTCTCAGCGTGTTCTGTCTCGCACTGAGCCTTTGATTGACGAATCATTTCAAATAGATTAGTATGGGAACCACAGAAAGGAGGTTCAGCATGGACGAACCGGTTCTTTATGATTGCTCCCTGCTTACAGAGGACGACCTCTACCTCTTCAACGAGGGATCCCATTTTCAGCTCTACAAGAAATTGGGCAGTCACCCCATGGATCATGCAGGCACCGAGGGAACCTATTTTGCGGTTTGGGCCCCGGATGCGGAGGGGATTGCAGTCATGGGCGACTTCAACGGATGGGACAAGGCCTCCCACCCTCTGCGATCCAGAGGGCGGTCGGGCATCTGGGAGGGCTTCATTCCCGGCGTCGGAAAGGGAACCTGCTATAAGTACCATGTCTATTCCAGGTATCTCGGCTACCGGGAGGACAAGGCGGATCCTTTTGCCATCTGCAGTGAGACGCCCCCTCGAACCGGCTCAACCGTGTGGGACCTGGTGTATGACTGGGGGGATCAGGAGTGGATGTCGGTACGGGGGGATAAAAATCGAATCACCTCTCCCATGTCCATCTACGAGGTGCATCTGGGTTCCTGGAGACGTATGCCCGAAGAGGGGAACCGGTTCCTCTCCTATCGTGAGCTGGCCTCCCAACTGACAGAGCACGTCACCCGAATGGGATTCACCCATGTGGAGTTCCTGCCTGTCATGGAGCATCCTTTTTATGGATCCTGGGGATATCAGAGCCTGGGATACTTTGCTCCTACGAGTCGATACGGAAAGCCGCAGGATCTGATGTACCTCATCGACTGCCTGCACCGCAACGGGATCGGTGTGATCCTGGACTGGGTCCCGTCCCACTTCCCCACGGACGGACACGGCCTCGGCTATTTTGACGGCACCCACCTTTACGAGCATGCGGACCCCCGTCAGGGGATCCATCCCGACTGGGACAGCTACATTTTCAACTACGCCCGCAATGAGGTGCGGAGTTTTCTGATGAGCAGTGGCCTTTTCTGGATGGAGAAGTACCATGCCGACGGGCTCCGTGTGGATGCCGTCGCTTCCATGCTCTATCTGGACTACGCCCGCAAGGAGGGGGATTGGATTCCCAATAAGTTCGGGGGAAAGGAGAACCTGGAGGCCATTTCCTTTCTGCGTCGACTCAATGAAGAGGTGTACAGGAGATATCCGGACGTGCAGACCGTTGCCGAGGAATCTACGTCCTGGCCCATGGTGTCTCGGCCTACCTATGTGGGGGGCTTGGGATTCGGCATGAAATGGGACATGGGATGGATGCATGATACCCTGGACTACATGTCCAGGGATTCGATCCATCGGAAGTTTCACCACGACAAGCTTACCTTCCGGATGCTCTATGCCTTTCACGAGAATTTCATCCTCCCTCTCTCCCACGACGAGGTGGTCTACGGCAAAGGGGCGCTGCTCAGGAAGATGCCGGGCGACGATTGGCAGAAATTCGCCAACCTCCGGCTCCTTTTCGGTTACATGTATGCCCAGCCCGGGAAGAAGCTGCTCTTCATGGGCGGGGAATTCGGTCAGTGGGACGAGTGGTATCACGAGAAGAGCCTGGACTGGCATCTCCAGGACAACCCTTCCCATGGCGGCCTGCAACGATGGGTAGGGGATCTAAACCGTTTCTATCGCAGCGAGAGGGCCCTTCATGAGCGGGACTTCGATCCGTCCGGGTTCGAGTGGATCGACTGCAACGACTCTCAGCAGAGTATCCTCACCCTGCTGCGAAGGGGGGAGAGCCATGATGATGTGATTATTGTGGGATGCAATTTCACCCCTGTGCCCCGGCACAACTACCGCGTGGGGGTTCCGGGTGGCGGCTTCTGGCGCGAAGTCCTCAACAGCGACGCCCCTGACTACGGGGGCAGCGGCCAGGGGAACATGGGCGGCGTCGAGGCTTCTCCCATCCCCTTTCACGGGCTGCCCTTTTCGCTTATCCTGACCCTGCCCCCTCTGGGAGTGGTCTTCCTGAAACGATAACGCCGTGCATCGAAGTGCGGATATTCACCCTGCGGACTTCGATTGAAGAACCTCATCCATCACCACCACAATACCTGGTCCAAAGGGTATCCCACGGCGAATTTCTTGCCCTGGAGCACGATGAAGACCTTATCCCCATCGCGCCATGCCTTTTCATAGTCGAGTTTCTTGCCGTTTTTCAGAACCAGTCGCCCCGGTCCCATCTCACCGGTCCGTTCTGTCGGGAAGCGTGCGCTCTCGTCACTGGAAATCCTGCCATGCGCAGGATCCTTCGGACAGTCCTGTTGGTCCTTGAGCGTCAGCTCGATCAGGTTTCCCCCTCTCATTGCGGCCTGGAGTCTGGACGTCATCTGCGGGAGGGCATCCAGCCTCAATGAGACGGGCCGGATTTCGCTGAGGTAGCGGGCGGGGATGGCAAAGCTGAGGTCTTGACCCAACTCCAGAAAGGCCACTCCGATTCCGATGACTTGCCCGGACGTGTTGAATACGGGAGCGCCGCTCCAGCCGGCCAGAATGGGGGCCGTCATCTGGAAGATCCGGATATCGCCCGGCGTGCAGATACCCGCAATGGTTCCCGAGGAGACCTTTTGCCTCCCATCGGCACTTCTTCCCAGCACAAGGACATCCTCACCTGGATATGCGGTGCTGGAATCCCCGAGGGTGAGAGGCCGGGTCTTCCTGAGGGTGGTTCTGGCCACAAGGATGTCCCTCCTGGGGTCGTGCCCGGCCGCCTCGATCACCTCTGCGCGCTCTCCGTCGGCGGTCTCTATCCGCGCCCCGGCAGCGCCCTCGAAGAGATGGTACGCCGTAGCCACCTCTCCCTTCGCCCCCATGAAAAAACCGGTACCGGATGAGATGGGGTGCCCCCGCTTGTCCAGGACAACGACGCGCACCACCGAAGGTGTGCCGTGCTCCACGATTCTGGAAATCGACCAGCCAGCGTGGGCGGTTTGCCAGAGGGCCGCAAGCGAGAGCAGGCTCATCACGAGCACGGCCACCCGTCTCCGGCAAGCGGCAGAAGAGAGAGGAAAAGGCATAAAAGGGCCTTGATTTCGAAGTGTCATTTGGGCCTTGTCGCTTGGGTTTCCAGACCGCAATCTCCCCCTCCTTTTCAGATATTCCGTTTCGCCGCCCCAGGTCAAGATGAAATGCCGACCCTTTGACAACGCGCGAAATGTGGTCTAATAGGTGCGGGGAGGGAGGAGGTCAAGATCTTCGCAAACATGCAAGGGACCGATGAAAGCAGAGAGGGAGGGGGACGCCTTGTTCATTGCAGGAAATGCAGGCACTATTATGTCACCTGGGACAAAAGCTTTCCATACGGCTGCAGGGCCATGGGCTTCAAGAGCAGACACTCTCCGGCCGCTGCGGTCCGGGAGGCATCGGGGATGGACTGCCAGCTTTTTCAGGAAAAACCCCCGCAAGGGGGTTGCTGACCGAGGTCCTGCCCTTTTCGAGATGCCCGATCTTCGCGGACCGCCTTTCAGCTTTGAGCACCCGGCTCCAGCGCTGCGCTTCGGGGCCTTCAGCTTTCAGCCCTTCCTTGTGCCTTGAGCCTTCCACCCTGTAACTGCCCTTCTACCTGTGCCTGAGTTGCTTCATGGCGAGGACAGCCTGGTTGCAGAGGGTCTTCATGTACTTGATCTGGTTCCCTGAGAGGACCTTCCCCGCGGCGTTCCTGTCCGCGTAGACCAGGCCCAGGGTAATCCCATTGACGATGATCGGACACAGGATAAAGGCGGGGGCCGATAAGGTTTTCAGGTACCATTCGGGAAGGCCCTTCTTGATTCTTGGATCCGCGGCATCTTCGATTCCCAGGTCCTTTCCCTGGGAGACGGCCAGGTTGAAGATGTCCGGGGACTTTTTGTCTACAGGGAATTCGAAGGCCTCGATGACCTTGTCCATGTTCTCCCCAAACCCGAAGCGGCCTGCCATTGTGTTGCGCCGCTTGTCCATCAGGCAGAACAGGACATGGTGGAAACGGAAGCCCCTGTACATGGTTTCCAGGATCATGGTAATCACATCATTGATCTCGTAGTCCTCCAGAAGGGTGTTGGTGATCTCCTGGATGCCGTTGAGGAGGATGGTGGCGGGGTCCTTCTCGTCTTCGGCGGGCACAGCAGACTGGGAGACCTCCAGGGTCTGGAAGAACTCTAACTCGGGACTCCGTGACAGGTCGCCCTGGGTGCCTGCACCTTCAGCAAGAACCTCCGAATCCTGAAGCCTGGAGTACCCCTCCACCTTGTTGAGGAAACGGTTCTTCTTGGGGTTGATCTTCAGGATCTCCGCGTAGGACTCCATTTTTTCCTTTGCCGAGTCCAGGAGTTTGAAGACCTTCTCTTTCTGGATGGGAAGACCTTCGCTGTAACGCTTCAGGAGGGCGTTGAGCGCCTTTTCCCCTTCATCGCCGTCCGCACTGCCTGCGATCTGGCAAAGCTCGTTTGAAAAGGTGGTCACGGTCCAGAGCAACTCCTCTTCCGATGAGGGCTTTTCCACCTTGCCGTGGGGAGGGCTTTTCATGGTGCGTGCGATCTTGTCCGGGAACTTCCATGCCTTGGCCACACCGTTGCCGATGTCATGATAGGAGATCCCCAGCACTGCCCGGCAGGCCGCATTCTCGTCGACACCCTTCTGTGCCATGACCCTCTTGATCTGTTCGTGCTCTTCGGGAAAGTAGAAGATCACCAGGTGCTTTCCAAGCCGGTGAAGCATGGCGCATATGAAGGCTTCCTCCACCGAAGGGATCCCGACCTTCTCTCCCAGATCCTTGGCGATCAGGCCGCTCATGAAGGAACTGACCGCGGCGTCCTCCAGTTCGGCCCTCTGTGACTTGTTCTGAAGGTGATCGAAGAGCATGAGACTGGCTGCCGCGAACCTGACCTGTTCGAAACCCAGGATGACCACGGCACGGGAGACGGTAGTCACAGCCCCGGCGTGGTTCCCGTAGAAGGCGGAATTGACCAGTCTCAGGAGTTTGTTGGTCAGGGCGTAATCCTTGATGATCACATTGGCCAGTTGAGATGCGGATGTGTAGTTTCTGTCGCGGACCGAGGCCTTCTGGTTGATCTCCACGATGTATTGAGAGAAGGTGGGAAAATCGCTCTTGTGGCGCATGCGACGGAGAAGGAACTCCACTGTCCCGTGCGATTCCTTGCCCTGCAACTTCGAATCCTGTGGCGTACCGCCGGGCTTGCCGTATTCTTCCAGGTCCGCCTTCATCTCCGAGGCGCTGGAATAGCGGGAAGCCAGGTCCCTGGCAACGGCCCTCTGCACGATAAGGTCCAGCTTCGTATCCACTGTGGGATTCTTGGTCGAGGGGGGTGGGATCGACTCGTTGGCGATTTTGTACATGGCCGCAAAGTCATTTTCCGCCCGGATCGCCGGTTGCCCGGTGAGCATTTCGTGGAAGACGAGGCCCAGGGAGAAGATATCCGAGGAAGGGCCTATGGGCTGGTTGGAGAAGTGTTCGGGCGACATGTAGCAGGGGGTTCCCGAGAGATCGCCTCCCGTGGTTACGGCCGTGCCGGCCATGACCGAGATCCCGAAATCCATGATTCTGGGGACGTCGTTTCTGTCCACCATGATATTGGAGGGGCCGATGTCCCTGTGGATGATCCCCTGCTCATGCGCATAGGCAATACCCTCCAGGATTTGCCTCATGAGGTGGACGGCGCGATGAACGACAATGCCCCCGTTATTGCGAATCAAATCGCGCAGGGAGATGCCGGCCACGTATTCGAACACCACATAGGGCCTCCGCTCGTGCTCGCCGGCTTCGTACACCGGGATGATGTTGGGGTGTTGGAGCTTGCTGACGGTGCGGGCCTCCTGGATCATCCTCTGCTGTCGGTGGGCGTCCCGGGAGGGGCGGAGTTCTATGGTCTTGATCGCCACCTGCCTGTCGAGATGGGGATCTAGGGCAAGATAAACCACCCCCTGGGATCCCTTGCCCAACTCCTTCAGAACCCTGAATCGCCCGATTTTCTCCGGCAGTGATTTGGATGGAGATGGCACGGTTTCCTATTTCTCCGTTTCTGGGGGTAGCCGGAGTGCAAGCTTCTTCATTTCCAATGCTTTTTGTCTCCTCGCCGAATCCAGGCCTGGAGGCTTTTCCTGGCAAATCGCCATTTGTTCAACACCTTTTTGCCCGGTATCCCCCCTTCCCTCGCGAGCCTGTAAAGGGAGCGTGTTCCAATTTGGAGGTAGGCGGCAGCCTCCTTTATGGTAAGTATCTCCTTTTCGAGACTTTCCTTAACCATCTTCCGCTCGTAAAAAACCCCTCTCTCATCTTCATGTTCACACTAGCACGTCCTGTGCCAGAAAGCCCTTCAGGATCTCTTTTCCAGGAGAAGGCTAAGGCTATAACGACAAGATGCCGTATTTCCGTGGTTTTGTCCTGAAAGTATTTCCCGTTACCCCGAAGGAACCCTGCCGGAATCCTGGCAGGCCCGGGGGGGGGGACCGGATGGATTTGACGCTGTGTCAGGCACATGACGGGCCTGACGCCAGGGTTGACTGGATCCCGGCTTCGGAATATAACCGCACAAAGGGCGGGAGAGCACCCTTTTAACCCGCCTCACCTGAGAACCGATTTCTGACGGGTGTGAATCCTTCCATGATCACCGGCCGGGGTCCTATATGGGATATTCTGGGGGCGGACGGCTCTCTGGCCCGGTTTCTCCCGGGATTTGAATGTCGTCCCTCCCAGGTTCAGATGGCGGGGTTGATCCGGAGGGCCGTTGAGGAGAGACTTCCTGCCGTCATTGAGGCGGGCACGGGAACCGGGAAGACCCTCGGCTACCTGGCCCCCCTCCTCCTGGCGCAAAAGAAAACGGTTATCTCCACCGCCACCAAGACCCTCCAGGAACAGATCTTCTTCAAGGATCTTCCCCTTCTTGCCAGGGCCACCGGTCGCGAGATCGATGCAGTGCTCATGAAGGGGAGGAAGAACTACCTTTGTCTTTACAGGTACCACCAGTACTTCGCCCGCCCGACCCTTTTCAAGACCAGGGCAAAGAGAATCGAGAAGAGGATCCAGGAATGGCTGGAGCGAACGGAGTATGCAGACCGCGCCGAGCTGACATGGATGAGGGATGACGATCCCCTCTGGGATTCCCTGTCCTCCTCCTCGGATCAATGCCTGGGTTCGGAGTGCCCTCACTGGGGAGAGTGTTATCTCACCCTCCTGCGGTGGAGGGCGGTACAGGCGGAATTCATCGTGGTCAATCATCACCTCTTCTTTGCCGATCTCATGGTCAAGAAGGGCGGCTTTGGGGAGATCATCCCCAGATTCCAGGTGGTGCTATTCGACGAGGCCCATACCCTGGAAGATATCGCTACGGATTACCTCGGGATCAGCGTGAGCACCAACCAGATGGTCGAGCTTGCTGCCGACCTGGAGACGGAGTTGGGCCGGGGCAAGGGCGAACGCGGGAAAGAAGCCCGATTCTCCCCGGACGTGATCAGGACCGGCGCCGAACACATGAGAGATCTCCTGAGCGGTGCCGGAGACAGGGGCCGGTTGGATCAGGAGGCACTCGCCGCGCTCAGGGAGGGGCTTGCCGTGGAGATCAGGCAGGGCCTGAGGTCGCTTCTCCATGAGGTCCCGGCCGGAGAAAAGAGGGAGGAGGGGGCTCTGCCGGCCCTTCTCAGGAGGACGCAGGAACTGTGTGAACATCTGGACCGGATCCTCTCCCTCAACGATCCCCAATGGCTCACCTGGTATGAAAAGCGCAAGAGGACGCTCGTGCTCCATGCCTCGCCCCTGGAAATCGCAGGGAGCATGAAAGAGCTTCTATACCAGAAGATGAGAAGGGTGATTTTCACCTCGGCAACCCTTTCGACAGGAGGGAACTTTGACTACTTCAAAACGAGACTCGGCCTTGAAGAGGAAACGCTCCCAGGGATTTTCCCTTCCCACTTCGACTTCGAGAACCAGACCCTTCTCTACATCCCCAGGGACCTGCCTCCGCCTGCCGACACCCTTTTCGGAGAGGCGATCGCCCAGAGGATCGCCGGGCTTCTGAAGATCACCTCAGGCCGGGCCCTCGTGCTCTTCACGAGCTATCACAACATGGATTTCGTTCATGGTCAACTCGCTGGGAACATTCCCTATACGCTCTACAAACAGGGGGACGCCCCCCGATCCACCCTGCTGGAAGCCTTCAGGGAGGATACCCATTCGGTGCTGCTGGCCACAGGGTCATTCTGGGAGGGCGTGGACGTGCCGGGCGAGACCCTGAGCTGCCTCATCATCGACAAGCTCCCCTTCGACTCTCCCGGCGACCCCCTGGTGGCGGCCCGCATCGAGGCCATCCGGTCGAAAGGGGGGAATCCCTTCATGGACTACCAGCTCCCCTCGGCCATCATCGCCCTCCGCCAAGGGCTCGGCAGACTCATCCGCAACACTTCGGACCGGGGCCTTCTCGCCGTCCTGGATGCCAGGCTCCTCACCAGCCGTTACGGTCGCTTCTTCCTGGAGAGCCTTCCCAGGATCCCCCTCACCCACGGCCTGGAGGATGTGGGCCATTTTTTTTCCGGTATTCCATGAGGGTCTTCACGGGATTTACGACAGGGGCTGTTCCCTGGATCTCACCGCCGAAACGCGCATGACACAACGATCTTGTCGCGCCCGCGCATGAAAACGATCTCCCTCGCCACCCGTCTTGGGGGGAGAGGGTCGGGGGGAGTGGGGTCTGTTTTCACGGTAAAGGATCGAACTCATCAAACCCCTCAGGGCCAAGAGCGGCATCGTCTTTCTCAGCTACAATCTCATCGACGCGCAAGAACTTGTCGAGCTGCTCGGCAAGGCGCATCAGGTTGCAGGCAGAATGTGAGGGTTGACTTCCCTACCATCCTTGACCTGTGCGCCATATGGGAGATTAGATGCTGCTGGATCTTTGGGGCGCGTGAGACAGAGTTTTCTCTTGAAATTTCCTCAGATTATCTTTACAAGAAACGCAGGAATCGCTTCTGGCCTGGATCATCTGAACAAGGCCCACAGCCTGAGAGGATTATCGTGGCCCCCGAGAACGGAACGATCCTCAAGCTTCTGGCGTGCACCCCATGGCGAGCCCAGGTCTCTCTGCCAATCGGCGATTCCGTCACGTCCCGCAAGGTCAGCCAGGAGCGCCTGGATGTCCTTCCCGGATCGCTGATTCAGCCGTTTTCCGGGCAGAAAACCGGTGAACTCCTTCACCCATTTCACATAGAAACCAGATCGCTCCGGAGGTACCCTGTTCTCCTCCGCGTACCCCCGATAGGCGTCCCAGAATCTCTGTTCTTCTTCTCTGTGGGACTTGTTGGTGTCGTCCACAAAACACCTCGCATTAGAAGGGGCTACAGAAGACCTGGGCTATTGTGCTAGACAGAATTATTATACTGCAATACCTTTTTTCTGTCCATTAAGTGTTGAACTAAACCGCTTCGCGGTGGCCTGTGTTTGATGGCCTTGCTCTTTGACAACTGAATAGCGTTTTGAGCGGAGGGTGCTTTTGTCGGCC
>JAFGPH010000370.1 GCA_016926135.1 Deltaproteobacteria bacterium | reverse complement strand
GCATTGAAAGCATCTCTTGAAGGCGTCTCCACCGCTCGCCTTGATCACATCAATGATCTCTTTGTAGGGGGCTACAGTCTCCACGGTCTTCGGTCATCCTCTTTTTTCGGACTTCATGGTTTAGTCCTTGATGGACATGCGGGCAACGGTCTCCAGGATCTTGTCCAGCCCATATTTGTCGGCCAGCGATTCCAGCCCGATCTCCAGATCCTGCTGCTCCACTTCCTCCTCCACTTCCTCTTCCCGCTCCTCGTAGGTCAGCGCATCGGTAATGCACCACTGAACGCAGAGAGGTTCTTTCTGTGGCGGATCGTCTTCACACATATCGCATTTGAGGGGCAGACCGGAATCGGGCTCCTTGAAGAGATCCCTGGATGGGCAGGAAGCCCTGCAAAAGGCACACTCATCGTATTCCTTTCCGTCAATCACATACTTGTCCCTGCCCATACATTCGGCTCCAGTATACTCACCCGCGTACACCGGGACGTAGGTGTCTTTCAGTGGATTATGGATCACCCGAATGCGCGATCTCGCAGGGTTGTTGCTGCTGTATTTCGGCGTGGCGTGAAAGGCAGAGCAGATGACCTCACAGGCCCGGCAACCATTGCATTTATCGGCATCAATCTTGATTGTTTTGATGATCTTCTTCTTTTTCTCACCCATGACGGCTACCACCTCATCACCTTATTTCCCTTCCTTTTCACTGGAAATCTCTTGGGAGGGAGCGCCTCCGTTGTCCTTCAGAATGCCCCGCTTGATGAAGTCCTCGGCAACGTAATCCAACCCCAGTTCGTGCAGATACTCCTTCGTCGGAATACCTTCTTCGTTCCAACCCTTGAATTGGTAGTAGGTGTCCAGGAGTTGCTTCTCGAGCTCGGGAAATCGCTTCTTCCAATGGTCCTCCGGCGGCTTCTCATCCTCCCTCCTCAGTCCCCTTCTCACATTGATGGCCCTGACCAGATTGCGGTTTCTGTTGTAGATTTTTGTCAGCCCGTCTTCATCCATCTCGATCCCGGTCGCCGCGGAGACGAAGGCCGGCAGATTGTGTATGTGGTAGGGAGGCTTCAGGGGAAAAGAAGACAAACCGGCGCAGATGCCGAGGGCATCATCGATGTGGTGCATCTTTTCCTGCCAGTCGACGATTTCACAACAGGCTTCAGGCGGCGGGTAGAAGGGCATGGAGTGTTCCCCGCGGAATTCCCATTCCAGGACGTATTGCTTGAACTTGTCATTCGGAGCCTGGACCCAGTCCTTCACAAACTCCTCTTTCAACTCCATCGTGGAAAAAGGCGCCTGGGGGAAATTCCCTTCGATCTGCGTGATGTTCGCCTTCTCCCCGGTACAATACATGAGGAAATAAATGGGGTTCAGCATCCCCAGCTTGAGAGGGAGCTGCTCGTGCTTCTTGATGTTGTTGTGAGCATATTCTTCTGCGCCCTTGCCGATCTGCTTGGCCGCCCAGTAGGTGCCGTTGGCCAAAACATCCCCTATTCCTTCTCTTCTCACAATGCGGTCCAGCAGCCAGTAAAATCTTCCCTCGTTGTCGGACGGGCAGCCTTCGAAGTCAGCGTCCGTCAAAATCCCTGCCTCTTTGAGCTCAAAGGCAAAAGCCATGGTTTGCGGCATGGAGAATCCGTCCACCCCATATTCCGTGGCCCGCTGGGCGATCTTAAAGCCAAACTCCGAGTCATCTACGAAGGCCGCCATGGCGTAGGTCAGCTTCGTGAAGCATTTCATCATGTATGTTGAAATTCCGGGGACGGATATGATGGCCCCGCATTTCATCGGACAGTTGTAGCAGCTGATGAGCCGCGTCCGCACTGTTTCCAGAGTGTTCTTCCACATCTTTTCGATATCGTCGTTCCAGAAATCTCTTCTCCGGGTTCGGGCATTTCCCCAACTGAAATTCTCGGTGTGCCACTTCTCATCATAATGGACCATCTCCTGGGGCGACCCAAGCCCAGCCAAAATGGGCATGACCTCAGGAATGAGATTGGGTGCCCGGACCTTGATGTACTCCAGCACCTCTTTGGAGAGTTCCATGAACTCAGCCGGTCGAGCCACATTGAGGTCCTTTGTCCCGCGAACGGCGATGGCCTTCAACCCCTTGTCTCCCATGACCGCGCCCAGGCCGAGCCGGCTGGCACTGGACCGGCCCTGCTCGATGGAGGCCATATAGACCCTGTTTTCACCGGCCAGGCCGATGGCAGCCACCTGCACTTTCGGATCCTTCAACTCCTGTCGAATCAGCTCCGACGTTTCAACAGCCCCTTTGCCCCGGAGATGAGAGGCATCCCGTATTTCCACCTTGTCGTTGTTGATCCATAGGTAAACCAGGTCGGGGGACTTGCCGCGAAAGATCACCTTGTCATAACCGGCATACTTCAGTTCCGGCGCCAAAAACCCCCCCATCATGGAATAGCCCATGAACAGGGTCTGAGGAGAATAGGTTGAAATGATGGTCCGGTTCGCACCGGGAGCCAGTGTGCCACATAGAAGACCGGTGCCAAAAATGAGCAGGTTGTCAGGAGAAAAGGGTTCAGCTTCGGGGGGAACCCTGTCCCATAATATCTTGGCGTTCGTGCCTAGACCCCCAAGATGAAGTTCGGTTAGTTTCGGGTCAGTTTCTACCCTCTCAACACTTCCCCGAGATAGATCAATTTCGAGATTAAACCCTGTCTCTGCGTACCTCATTTTTATTACCCCTTACGCTCAACTTGGGATATGTTCGCCCGCGCTGCCTTCAAGGCCAGGGCAACGCAGCCTCCAACTCCTCGCACCGGAAGCATTCGCCGCGCCGGCAGGACAGCATGCAGTCAATCAACCATCCAATCCCTTTCGATAGAAAGATCAACCCTTTGATTTACCGGTTGATTTAAGACTTCCCCCTGGTTGACCCTCCTGAAAATTGAGGCTACATTCTAGCCACAATATGACTATATGTCAAGAAGAAACCCCCAAAAAGAGAAGGAAGCCTTCGGAATCCCAGCGAACAGAGGGACAGATCTCCTGAACGCGCCTTCCCCGGAAGACCCTCAGGCCTCCTCGGTCAAACATCTGCCGATACCCTGTCCCGTCAGCAATGACGGTCAAATATCCAAATCCTTTCGCAGATTGATGAAATTGCTCCTGTCGAAACCGAGAGTCTTGAAGAACGACAGGATATCCGTAGAATCCCACCTCACCGTGGTGAAGACATCCGTGACCCCCTCGGCCCGGTAAAACTTGAAAACCTCTTCAGCCAGGCTCTTCCCGATGCCCTGCCCCATGAGTTTGGGTTCCACGCCGAACATGGCGATCCAGGCGCACCTGTCCACCCCGAAATTTCCGGAAGTGATGTAGCTAATCATATACCCCACGACATTCCCGTCCAGTTCCGCCACAAAGCTCGTGGCCAGGGCCCTTTTCATCTCTTCCCTGGCAATCAGCCCGAAATCAAGCTGGGACACCGTCTTGGTGATGGACTTGTCAATGCGTGCGATGGAAGTCGCATCCGCCTTCTTCAGCTTCCTGATCGTGACATGGCTATCAGACGGTCTTTTTCGTGACGTCATAGCCCTGACTCCTAATCGACCCTGATGATCTTTACCTGATGATTGACCCAATCCGGCGGCAGATATACCCTCCCGCTGTTTCCGCTCAATCGGACTCTCTTCTCGATCATCTCTTCCCCGTACACCTCGAACTTCACCTTGCCTTCAATCCTTTCCACTGATAAAGGTCTCGTCTGTCTCGTCTTCTTGGATCTCTTTTCAGCGGTCATCTCAGACCCCCTTTTCGGCGACAGAAGTTGGGTGTCTCGGAGTCTCGGCAGGCACGCATACCAGATCCCCTCTTCGAAACACACTTGGCGTCAGAGAGATGCAGGGAATTCTCATGAGTCCTGGTCCGTGTGAATCAGTCAATTGCATGATTACCCGGCGCTTAACCCTCGTTTCGGACTAACTACATTTTAGCTACAAAGTGACCATATTGGATGGGGCAAAACGATGTCAAGAAAAAAACGGGGCTTTGACGACGCCACCGCCTCTTTGGTATAAAAGGCACATCGAGGGATCGGGCATACCGTCCTTGTGGATCGCATACCCCGGGGTTTGGTGAAATGAAAAGCGTTGACAAAAAATATCTGGAACCTACGGCCATCATCGACAGTGATCACCCACGCGTCATCGCATACGCCATGGAGAACATCAAGGGAACCGGGAAGGATGCGGTCGCCAAGGCCGTAAGGCTCTATTATGCGGTTCGAGACGGAATCTGGTACGATCCTTACTACCCGTTCTACCTTCCCGAGCACTACCGTGCGAGCCTTATCCTGGAAGGCGGCAGGGGATTCTGCGTATGCAAAGCGTCCCTTCTTTGCGCCCTGGGAAGGGCATGCGGCATTCCCACAAGGGTTGGGTTTGCCCACGTGAGGAACCATCTGGTCACAAGGGAACTCCTTGATCTCATGGGAACGGACCTCTTCGTCTACCACGGTTACACCGAGTTCTATCTTCAAGAAAAGTGGGTCATGGCCACCCCCGCCTTCAACAGGGAGCTTTGCGAGAGGCATCGAGTTGTGCCCCTCGAATTCAACGGTCATGAGAATTCCATCTTTCAGCCCTTCAACCTGGAGAGGAAGAAATTCATGGAATACGTGAAATACGTGGGATCCTACGACGACATCCCCGTGGATCTCATTGTCCGGGGTTGGGAGAAGGCATACGGCAAGGAACGGGTCAGGGGCTGGATCAGGGAATTCCAGAAGACGGGAGGAAGGCCTCACCGCAACTTCAACACGGAAGAGGTTCTCAGCTCGTAACAGACCCGGATTCGTTTCACCATCCGTCCCTTCGGGACTGGACAGACACAGTCTTTCTGGCTTTACAGCTTCGGGTTGAGCTGATCGTCGCCGGACACCCTGACCGTCCCGCCTATGATGGCCGAATCATTCGGTCCCTGTATGGGCAGACGACGGACATCGTCCACCCCCGCCTTGGACAACATCTCCCTGATCTGCGCTTCGGAGTAGGCCCTTCCCCCCTTGGTGTTGACCAGCATGTTCAAGGAGAATAGGGCAGGGAAAAGAGGGGAGGCCATGGTTCCGTCCAGCACGAAGTCATGGACCAGGATGAGTCCCCCTGGAGGCAGCAAGGAAACCGCCTTGGAGATCAGGCGTTGAGACTCTCCCGGGTCCATACTGTGGAGAATGTGGGAAAGCCATGCGACATCATAGGGTCCCTTGAGGTGATCCACATGGTAATTTCCTGGAGTGAAATCAATGCGATCCCTCACCCCAAATCTCTTTGCGGCCTTGAGGGCAAACTCCCTCGCGGCGGGAAGGTCGAAGACGCAAGCTCGCAGCCCCGGATTGGCGAGACAAAAATGGATGGCATAGGTCCCCGGCCCCCCTCCCAGATCGAGGAGACGGTGTCGGCCGGAAAGATCCAGTTCCCTTGCCAGCCGAGGAGCGAAGCCCATGGCTTGATTGAACATGCCCATGAGGAAGCTCTCGATTTCTTCCTCATCCCCGGTCCTCTCCCTGACCGGCTTTCCCGTCCGGGCAGCCCGGTGCAGTTCGGACCAGGCAGGCACCAGATGATGGTGGTGTCTGATCATGTAACCGATGTATTGAGGGGAGTCCCTGGCCAGAAGCGTTCTGCTTACAGAGGTATTGGCAAATCTCCCTTCGTGCTTGATCAGGAGTCCCATGGCCGCGAGGGCGTTGAGAAGGGCAGTGATGCCACGAACATCTCCTCCTAAGGTGCCGGCCACCTCATCTCCGGTCAACGATGTATCGCCGATCGCGCTGAAGACGTCCAGTTCCACCCCGGCGTGAAGTGCACACGATTCCCAGAACGCGCCGGAGGTTCTCATGAGCTTTTGTGCATTCCACGGATCGACGTTCATCCGCCTCTCCCTCCCCTTCTTTGCATGACTTCCGCCTTCCATTCCCGCAATTCTTTGAAGGTTTCCCGAATGTTGGCGGTGGTGCTGGAAAAGATCTCTCTCAGTTCCTGCCTCTTCCCAGAGATGTCCTTCAAACTGGATTCGATGACGCTCCGTTCCCGGTCGGTGAATCGCTCTCCTTTTTGTTCGACAAATCTCTCAACCCTTTTGGAAAGCCTGGCCATAGCCCTCACACGGTTCTTTGCATGACGGAACTTCTGAACCATCTCCTTGAACTTCAGGACCTCCTGCTTGAGATGTTGTGCGGCCAGCCGGGCCTCCCGGCGACTGATTTCCGTGGCCCTTCGAACGCTCTTTATCCCTTTCCTGACTCTCTCCGCCTGGGCGTTCACCCTTCCACTAAACTGGTCTGAACGCACGACAGTCCTGTCGAACTTGGATGCAAACCTGGGGGCCAGCACGGGAAGGTGTCGAAAAAGCCTTTGGATCCTCTTCTGCCTCCAAGACTCCCAGTCCCTCTTGTCTCTGGGGGCGGCACGCTTGGGAAGCCACTCCTTCCCTCCCATCTCCACTTCGAGCATCTGCCCTTGGCCCAATGCACCCTGCTGACCCTCCCAGTCGATCTGGACCTCGCCTTCATCGACCACCACGGCCGAAGCTGCATCCATGGACACTACCGTGTCGAACTCCGTGCCCCTCACCCCCACCACGGCCGTGGGAGTATGAAGCTGGAATCCTCCAGGACTCCCGAGCAGCCTTCCCACCTTGGACCGAAGGAACCCCAAGATAAGGGCCATCACCGTCTCGCCATCCTCCACGTCCTGCGCCGAGAGGTCGTCTATGACGATTTGGCTGTCCCGGCCCAAGCGAAACTCCGCCTCATGGACCGAAAATAGAACCTCCGCATCCTCTCCGGCCGTCACCTGGTCTCCGGAAAACAAGGCAATCCCTGCCTGGGCCCCCACCTGCCGGCCGTCGCTTTTCACGATGGTCACCATGCCCCGGACCTGCTCTATCCTGCCCACAGGCGGCCCCTCCGCGTCGGCAGGCATCGCATCCAGCATAAGCTCGAGGCCTAAAAGGATGATCCATTTGGCGATACGGCCCACGTTCACGGAATATCCCGATTACGGCATGGAACCACGGTTATCGGGTTGAACACCAGCCGGAGATCCGAAGACAAGGTAAAGTTCCCGTGCATCAGGGGTTCATCCTTCCTTCCCTTACAGCTTACCCAGCCGCCCCGAGTTTCTTCTCTATGTCCATCCGCAGCGATCGCTTGTCCATTTTCTGTGCGCCCGTATAGGGCATGGCCTCGATAAACTCAATCCTCTCCGGGAGCTGGAGCACGGAGGCCTTCTGTCCCCTCAAAAAGGAGATAATATCTTCGAAAGTGATCTGAGCTCCGGCCCTGGGCTGAATGTAGGCACAAACCCTTTCACCCATGAGCGGATCGGGCATGGCAATAACGCCGACCGCCGCCACATCCGGGTGGCGGTCGATGAGTCTCTCGATTTCTGTGGCACTGATGCTCTCCCCTCCCCGGTTGATCATTTCCTTGATCCGGCCGGTGAGGGTGATGTAGCCCTTCTCATTGATCCTGGCCACGTCCCCCGTCCTGAAAAATCCATCTTTGGTAAATGCCTCTTTGTTCTCCTTCGGATTGTTATAGTAACCCGTAAAAACTCCCGGGCCCTTCAGGACCAGTTCACCCTGCGCGTTGGGGGGAAGCTCATGACCTTCGGGATCAATGACCCTGTAAGTGTCATAGGGGCATGTGGGCCTCCCCACGGTGGAACAGATGTTCTCCAGATCGTCCGTGGTGCGTGTGATGGTCGTCATTCCCTCTGTAGCACCGTATCCATTGTAAAACTTCATCTTCAGCCTTTCCGTGACTTCTTTGACAAGTCCGGGATGGCTTGCCCCGCCTGCGCTGTGCATCTTTCTCAGCGAACTCAGATCATACTT
>JAFGPH010000369.1 GCA_016926135.1 Deltaproteobacteria bacterium | reverse complement strand
TCGGAGACGGGTCTCTCCGTAGGGCTCTCCCGCCACGGGTTTTCAGGGGACGTGGGAGGCTTCAAGAAGACCAATGCCGGCAAGGCCATGGAGCAGGCTGTTGATGAAGCCGTGGGTTTCCTCATGGACAAGCTTCCGGAGATCCCGTGGACAGGGGACGTGATCCTGGTCAAAGGGGAAAAGGTCTACATCAACCGGGGCAGCAGGGAGGGCGTGAGCGCGGGCCAGACCTTCGAGGTGGGAAAGGCCGAGGTCCTGCGGGACCCCAAGACCGGAGAGGTGCTCGATCAGAGCATGGAGAAGGCCGGAACCATCGAAGTGGTCACGGTGAAGGAGAAGATCTCCATCTGCAAAGTGACCCAGGGAAGGGGGATTGCCAAGGGGATGACCGTGATGAGGCAGGAGTAAGCTCCTTGGCGGGGACTTCTGTGCAATTTGCGCGGATGTGCTTCTGGAGTGTGATGACGTGCTTCATCGGAAACTGGGTTTCAGGTGTCAGCAACCCCGAAATCCTAATCACTTGTTTGGCCGCGGCCGTTGGCCGTATGGGGAGGTAGAGTTGGCAAAGAGAAGTCTCACGGTCGTGGTGGTTCTGTGCCTGTTCTTTTTGGGCTTGACGCTCATGGCCGAAGCGAATGAGGGGGAGGTCAAGGAGGTGCAGGCCGTGGGTGTGGCGGACGGCAAGTCCTCCAAGGCCAGGGATGAAGCGCTGAACGATGCCCTCAGAAAGGCGGTCGAGCAGGGGGTCGGCACCTTTGTCACTGCCGAACTGACCGTGGAGCAGCAGAGGCTCGTGGAGGAGCGGATCTTCACGGAGAGCAAGGGGTACATCCAGGGGTACAAGGTGGTGAGGGAGGGGTCCAAAGACGGCCTTTACGAGGTGGAGGTCTCCGCACTCGTCAAGATGGGGAAGCTCTCCGGGGATCTGGAGTCCATCGGGCTCCTGATTCGGAAAAAGCAGAATCCCCGGGTCATGGTCGTGGTGTACAGCCGGGAGACGAACACCTCTCCCCTGGGGGTGGAACTGGAGGGCAACCGGAACGTGGAGAGCCAGATCGAAAGCGCCCTTCTGCAGAAGGGCTTTCAGCTGGTGGATGCGGGGCAGGTGAATCGTAAGAAGCAACTCGAGGGTCTGCTCCTCAAAAACGATCCGACCCGGGCTGGCAAGCTGGCCAGGGACTTCGGTGCGGAGATCCTGGTGGAGGCCGACGTGCGTCGAACATTTGCGGGCGATCGCCAGGTGTACGGACGCAGCATGCGGTTCTTCTCCAACGAGGTCCGAATGAAGGCCCTGGAGACGGACACGGCGAAGGTCCTTTACTCCGGCTACAAGACCCGTCCCGCTTCGGGGGCAGAGGCCTTTCTTCCGCTGGAAGAGGCGACCGGTGAACTGATCGATGAGATGACGGCTGGGATCCTGGAGCAGTGGAGAAAGGACGTCTTTCAGGCAGGGAGTTACCAGATCGAAGTCGCCGGAATTTCCTTCAACGATCTGTCGAAGTTCAAGGAGGGCCTGAAGAAGATTCGGGGCGTGAGCGACGTTCAGGTGAGAAGCTTTCAGTCAGGGCATGCCTCTCTGGGTGTGAAGTACCAGGGCCCGGCTCAGGAACTTGCGGAGAAGATCGGGGCCATGAAGGGCCCCCGGCCCGAAATCAGGGGGCTCCAGGCCAATACCATCGAGGTGGGCATCAGGAAATGACCGGCCACGTGGAAAAGGGGAGACGATTTCGGAAGGTTCTGTTTGTCGTCTTTGCCTTCCTGCTCTTTTGCCTGTTCGGTGTGCTTTCGTGGGCGGCTACCATGAAGTTCCTTCCCTTCGTGGAGCGCTTCCCCGAAGGGAAGGTGGACTGGGACAGCGGGTATTTCTACGGCACGGGTCTGGGATATCCCCACCTCAACGAGGGTTCCAAGGCCAGGGCCATGAAGGTCGCCCAGGCCCAGGCCTTGAGCGCCATCCTCCGGGTGGCCTCGGGGCTTCGGGTAGACGACCGCCGTGTCCTCGGGGACCTGGAAAAGGAGCGTGTCGTCATCCAGATCAGGGCACTGATCCAGTACGAACCCTTTGAGCAACAGTTCATCCCGAAAGGCAAGGAACCCTTTTACAGGGTGACCTACCGGGCGCCCATGAGGGGCGTGACGGGGTTGACCAAGAGGCTCCTGTCCCACCTTCGATCCCAGACTCCCGCCGGCGAGGGGACCGTGGAGAGAGGCGCGGTGGATTTGCCTGACGAAGATGCCCCTTGGCTCGTCCTGGACGCCCGCGGCCTCGGCCGAGACGCCCAGGTCCAGCCGGCCCTTTTTCCGAAGATCACGACGGAGCAGGGAGAGATCCTCTCCGACCTGAACACGGTCGAGGAGGATGCACTGGCCCGAAGGGGCATGGCCCGCTATGTGGTCTCCGACAAGTCCCGGGAGGAGATCGTGGCCGGCCTGGTACGGCAAGGGCCGACAGGTCTTCTGCGGCTCCTGAGCCCGCCCTGGGCCATGGCACAGGAAAAGGCCGGCCGGAAGCGCCAGGGAAGGTATGTGGTCAAGGACGTGAGCCAGGTCCAGGGTCTCATGAAGACCAACCTCGTCATCAGCGAAGCGGATGCAAAGGAGATCCGGGAGGAGGATGCCTCCAGCCAGATCCTGAAGAAGTGCCGGGTGATCGTGGTGGTCTCCAGTTCCCTCGGTGGGATCGAGGGAGGGCTTCCGGCACGCCTCGCCCTCTATCGGTAATCCCCATGGAGCCGCAGAAGCGACTTTTCCGCTCCTACTTGCTGTATGCCTGCCTCAGTACCGCACTCCTGACGACCCTTGTGCTCATCGGTTACTCCTCCCGTCTGCTGGAGAGGGCCGACCTCTTTCTCCACGATCTCCACTACGCATGGCGCGGACCCCTGCCCACGTCCGGAAGGACCGTCCTGGTCCTCATGGACCAGAAGAGCGCAACCGAGCTGGAAAGGACGAAGGGCTCCTGGTCGAGGGCCCAGGTGGCACGGGCCCTCGTAAAACTCTGTGGCGCAGGCGCCGAGGTGATCGGCCTGGACATGGTTTTTTTTGCGCCGAGCCAGAAGGTGGAGGAGGATGATGCCCTGGCTGCGGCCATGGATCGCTGCGGCAACGTGGTGCTCGCCAAGTTCGTGGCCGAAGAGGGCAAGGCCGAGGTAACGGCCCTGCCGAGGTTCCAGGAAGCGATGCTGGGGGAGGGGTTCATCAACATGTTCCCGGACCGGGACGGGGTGCTGAGGAAGATCCCTTTTTTCTCCGCGAAGCCCGGCCCTGAGGGGGTGATCCTCTCCCCCTCCTTCTCCCTGGAGATGGTAAGGGCCTTCCTGAACCTGGACTTCGATCTGGACTTCAAGAAGGACCATTTCCGGATCGGTGCCCCGGAAGGCAAGAGCCTCGTGCTTCCCTACCCGGATCTTCGGATTCACTTCTACGGCGGCGCCGGGGCATTTCAGCGTCTTTCCTTTTCAGACGTTGTGCTCGGCCGTTTCGACGGGGGGCTTGTGAAGGGCAGGATCGTCCTGGTCGGCAGCAGCCTGGCTACGGACAAGGATTTTTTTGCCACCCCCTTTTCGGGGCATGAAGGGAGGGCAGGGAAATACAGGGAGAAGTTCGGGGAGGTGGTGGAGAAAGATGCCGGTGCCAAGACCGTCGGGGTGGCCTGCCATGCCCAGGCGATCGAAACCATGCTGGACGGGAAGTTCATACGGACTCTCCCGGGAACATACGTGGCGGTGATGATCGTGCTCCTGGGCATTCTGGGTATGGGTTTCTATGCCCAGAGACCGGGGGCACTGGGAGGCCTGCTGATCCTTCTGGTTGCGGCGGCCGGGCTGATCGGGATTTCCCACCTGGTTTTCCTGCGCCGTCTCGTCTGGATCGAGGCCATTCCACCTGTGAGCGTCCTGACCCTCCAGTATCTCAGCGGCATAGCGCTCCAGAGGGCCTACAGCAGGCAGAAGACAAAGCTCGTGACTGGCCTCTTCGGAAAATACGTCTCCAGGGGGGTCGTTACGGACATCCTGAGGGGGAACATCGGCGTGAGCCTGGCGGGAAGCTCCCGGGAAGTCACCGTGCTTTTCTCCGACCTGCGGGGTTTCACCACCATCTCGGAAGGCCTGGCCCCCGAGGAGACGGGCCTTCTCCTGAACACTTACTTTGATGCCATGATCCCCATCGTCTTTGAACACGAGGGGACCCTGGACAAACTCATGGGCGACGCCATCATGGCCTTCTTCGGCGCGCCCGGGGAGGTGAAGGACCACCCCCGGAAGGCCGCCGAGACCGCCCTGGAGATGATCCGTCGGCTCGCGGACCTGAAAAGGGGCAGGACCGAAAAGGGCATGGACAGACTGGCCGTGGGAATCGGCCTCAACACGGGGGTCGTGACGGTTGGGAACCTGGGAAGCCAGCACTTCATGGATTACACGGTCATTGGCGATGCGGTGAACCTGGGCTCCCGGCTGGAGGGTCTGAACAAGACCTACGGCACCTGCATCATCGTGAGCGAGTTCACTGCGCGGGGGCTGGACAGCCGCTTCGTCCTGAGGGAACTGGACCGGGTGAGGGTGAAGGGGAAAGGTGAGCCAGTGGGCATCTTTGAACTGGCGGGGTTCAGGGAAGAACTGGCTCAGGCGCGGCTGGACGTGATCGAGACCTTCAACGCAGGGCTGGAGCAATACAAGATGAGGGAATGGGAGAAGGCGAGGGAGACCTTTCATCGGGTCCTGGCCGGCATGCCGGACGACGGGCCTTCCATCCTCTACCTGGGGCGAATCTCACGGCTCCTGGAAAACCCTCCAGGCCCCGACTGGGAGCCGGTCACCACATTCACCACGAAGTGAGAGCCCTCACTCCCGATGTCATATCTCATGATTCTCAGTACCCGCCTGAACAGGGCTTCTTGGGTCAAGCCTTTTCAGGCGACGAAGGCGGTGCGGTTCATGCACTGCTCGACCACGAGCCTGAGCTGCTGCGCGTCAATCGCCTTCTTTGCAAGCAGTATTGCGCCGATGAAGCTGTGGGTTCCTCTTTCCACCTCTTCATCAACCTGCTCTCGTAAGCCGTCCGCGAGCTGTTCCTTCGTGATGAAGCCTTTTTCAATGGCAATCATCCCAAAACGCTTCTCCTGAGGTGCTTCTTTCTCCGGCATCATCGATTTCTCCTGTCTGTGTGTGGTGGCCCTATCGGGTTGAGCCGCGATGCGGCCTTTCCAATGGATATCGGTCCGCCTGCGGACAATCTTTAAGCTGTTTGTTCAAGTGTACACTCAGACTCAACCATTTTAGCTTTTCTCGAAAATCGCAGAGGATATCCGCCTTTCAGCAGGAGAACCCCAGGGGAGGTGAGCTCAAATCTATGCCATACCAGCCGATCGATCAATCCAATCTTTCCAAGCAGGTCGCAAAGGCCCTGAGGCGCCAAATCCTCTCAGGAGAATTGAAACCCGACGACAAAGTTGTTGAGTCTGAAATTGCCCGGGCCCTGGGTGTGAGTCGTGCGCCTGTGAGAGAGGCTATTGTCGAGCTTGATCGTGATGGGTTGATCGTGACGGTTGCCAGGAAAGGGGCCTATGTGGCCAATTTTACGGAAAAGGACATAGAAGAGATTTACACCCTTAGGGCGTTGCTGGAAGTTCATGCCGGCTGGCTGGCATCCAATGTAATGAACAAGGATGATGTGAGAAGTTTCGAAAGCATACTGGATAAAATGCATCACATTGATCCCGCAGGCACCGCGGAACTGAACGTTCAATTCCATGAGGGTATCTGCAGAATTGCCGGTCACAAACGGCTCTGCATCAGTTGGAAAAGCCTCGCTGCTCAGACCCGCATGCTCTCTGCCATGGCCGCAGAGCTCAGAAGAAATGTAACGGAAATAGCATTGGAACACGAGGTCTTATTGCGGGCTCTCGTGGGACGAAACGAGGCCGATATCAAGGAGAACTTCCAAAAGCATATCATGGATTCCATGAACAGGCTCCTCGGACACTTTCGTGAAGTGCGAATTGAGAGGGATCAAGCGGCAATCCGGGCTTATGCACGGAATGGCTTGGCTGATCGATCGCATATATGACCGACCGCACTGATCCAGAAAAGTGTGGCATGCGGTGGCAATTCCAGTGTCGAACCGATTGGCGATTCTGCGGTGAACCTACTCGGAAATCGAACAGGAGGAGAGAGACTTGAAGCTGGGGAAAATCATTGATCTGAGCATGCCAATAGAAAGGGGAATGCGCGTCTTCCCTGGCATTCCCGAACCGATCCTAACGAGGATACGCACACATGACGAGAACGGCTTGCAGGTGACAAAGCTCGAGACGGTAGTGCACACAGGCACCCATGTCGACTCTCCCCAGCATGTGATCGAGGGGCGGGAGACAATCGGCGAGACCCGTCTTGACCGGCTGATCGGTGAGGCAGTGGTGCTGGATTTGAAACACAAATTGCCGGGGCAGGTCATCACTGAGAATGATCTTGCCGAGTATGCCGCAGGCATTCAGGAGAACGACATTGTCATTCTGAATACCGGATACGAGAGATACCAGGAACCAGAGAAATACTGCACCCTCTCGCCGGAGGCCGCTCTTTGGCTTGTCAAACATCGAATGAAATGCCTGGCGGTCGACATGCCTTCCCTGGACTCCCTCAATCGAACAGGGGCGAGAGCTTCGGAGCACACCCACCCATCCCACCAGATTATCCTAGTAAATCCGACGGTGTTTTGATGTAGTGATGTGACCGATTGAGGGGTGGTTTTAGAGGTTTTTTGACAAGAGGGTTGTGGAGGTGGTGAGGGTTCTTCACCACGGTAACGCGACCGAAGAGACAGAAGAGGCAGGAGCTGTTGCCTGCCTCTTGGGAGATCATTCCCGGGGTTGGTGATGGGATCTGTCTGGCCTGGTGGATGGGTCAGTCTTTCCAGGGCTCGTCCTTGTTGCGCTGTTCATGCTCCCTGATGTCTCTTCTGAAGTCCTCCTGATAGTGCTCCCAGATGAGGTCGACTACGGCCTCGATGAGCTCAAGGATGTGCCAGGCGAGCTGGACTTCTTTTGGATCTCTCATAGGTTTATCCCTCCAAAGTCTTCACCTTGAGGACCATCTCCGGGGAGACTGCCTCATGCGTTCCTGAGAGGGGGATCCGAAGAGAAAGTGTTTCGTGGTACGGCTGTATCGCTGAAGCGCTTCCTGAAGCAGGGAGCGTAAGGGAAGATCCCTCTTCCAGCCCAGGGAGAGAAAGTAGCCTGATATCTCTTCCCATGCCCCGGGCCTCTTGGGGGTGCGGATACGGCTCAGGTCATACCGCCGTCTCAGCACGGCATGGGCACGCCGAAGTCCTCTCAGAATCAGCATAAGCCAGCAAGCCACCAGCCAGGGGGTAACAAGACTTTCCTGATCAATCTCCACCGAGGCGCCATGGAAGCCCCGCTGCCCCATCTGCCAGCACTCCAAGCCCAAGAGCAAGGGTCCCAGGATCGCACTGGCCGAGTACTGGAAATACGGAATCAGCTGGGTGGGCAACAAGGACAAGGTTCCCCCACGGCTTCGGCACAAAAAGCGCGCAATGGGAATCCGTCTCTTGACAAAGGCCGGAAACAGCTCTGTCGCGTACCGCCAGTAGGGAGTGCTCTTTCGATAGCACTGCTCCTTTCCACAGATGGGGCAAGCGGGTCCGATAAAGGAGGGAAAATCAATTCGACCGGAGAGGAACCATTCCTCGTATTCCCAAATCGTCTCACATGTGTTAGGGTAGGGAAGGTGAATCGTTCGGCTGCCTTGCCCACAGGGGGCAGGTCTTCGGTTGCCATGCCATTGGGTCTGCTCCCTTGTGGGTCTTGGTTGTTTTTCCAAGGTCAATTCCTGACCTCGGAAATCCACCCACCCTTATATCACCGGTGGGAAAACCCTGTAGATAGTGCTCAACATACCCCAAGGTATAACGAGTCAAATAACAGTGGAAGCGGAAAATCGAGAAATTGAACTTTATGAAAGAC
>JAFGPH010000368.1 GCA_016926135.1 Deltaproteobacteria bacterium | reverse complement strand
GGCCATCAGGCAGAGGATGGCCCTCGCCGTGTCAAAGGTGTGGATGTTCTGCTCGATGGGGTTTCCCCACTGAATGGCGGCAGGACGTGCGGATGCATAAAGCCTGGCCGCCTCCCGGATGGTGGAAGCGGGGACCCAGGTGGTCTCGGAAACCCTCTCGGGTGTGAACTCCGCCACCTGCCCCGAAAGTTCTTCAAACCCATGAGTCCATTCCCTCGCGAAGTCCCTGTCGTAAAGCCCCTCGGAGATCACGACGTTCAGGAACCCGAGGGCAAGGGCGTTGTCTGCGCCGGGTCTCACCTGCAGCCAGAGCTTGGCCCTCTCGGCCAGGGGCGTTCTCCTGGGATCGATGACCAGGAGAGGTGTCCCCTGCCTCAATTGATCGATGAGCAGGGAGCAAACCTGGCCTTCCTCATTGGTGCTGGTGACATTGCTGGCCCACAGCACCATCAGTTTGGTGGGATGATGGAAATCCACAACAGGATAGAACCCGCAGGTGTGGACGCCCGAGACCTCCCGTGGCGCATGGCAGACGTCCTGCACGGCAATGACGTTGGGGGAGCCGAAAAGGGTCGCCAGCCGGATGAGACCGAAAAGCTCGAGACCCTTGGGCATACCCTGGCCGAAGACCACCGACTTTGGGCCATGCTCCTCCCTGATCCGGTTCAGATTACCGCTGATCTCTTCGAGGGCTTCGGGCCAGGAGATCCGATCCCACCTCCCCGCGCCCCTCTCGCCCGCTCGTTTCAAGGGGTGTTTCAGTCGCGAGGGGTGGGTGAGCCTGTCGGCTGAGGCGAGACCCTTGGGGCAGACGTAGCCCCGATTGAGGAACCCCTCGGGGTCGCCCTTGATCTTGACGATACGGTTGTCGCGCACTCCCACGAGGATGGCGCACCCGCCGTGATCCATTCGGGAGCAGTGGGTTTTGAGCCAGCGTATGTCTTCGACCATCCCTACGGCCTCCCCCCGGGCATGCGCGGCATTCCCGGCCCCATGCCGGGCATGGCGAACTTCTGATACCCGGCGGGGATCTCGAAAAGGCTGCCGGGGAGTTTTCCGATCTTGATGTTTTTGAGAAGCATGGTCCCGTCGGGGTCCTGCATCTTCACCGGGAAGGCGATCTGGTCCGAGATCCAGTAGTATTGCTCCCTGTCCGCCGCCTTGTACTTCTTGCAGGGCAACCCCGAGACGGTCTCATTCCCCACGAACGTGGCCCGGGCCTCCCTCGCAGGTGTCCACTCCTGCGTCCTGGGGTCCTCCTGATAGGCCTGTTCCATGTACATCTTCTCTTCCCCCATCAGGATCCAGACCACCTTCTTGTCGGGCCTGGATATGGTGACGGCCTTTCCATCCGCCGTCTCCGGTTCCATGCGCGTCTTGTTGCCCTGCATATAGATCTTTCCCTTGGCCTCGTTTCCCCCCGGGGAGGTGGCCATAAAATCGGCACTGAAGTCCGCGGCAGAAGATATTCCAACGGATCCCACGGAAAGCACCATGGCGATCACGGGGACCATCCGTCTTTTCAGTGAAAAAAACCTTCTCATGTCTGAACCTCCTTGTATGGAAAAGCATTCTTTCGCTCAGCCTGAAGGGACAGAAAGGAGCATATCGCCGCAGTTCGGCAGTGTCAATGCCGATCCCGTAAGTGTCCTGAGTTGCGGCCCTTGCAATTGGTGGCCGCCATTGTTGAGAGGGCCTTGGAGGGGTGGTGGTCCAGGCCGCATTTGTGAATGTGTTTATGAGTCAGGACAACAGGAGAAGGTTTGGCGGCATTCGGGTGAGGCCAGTCTCAACCCTCCGTCTCTCGGCCGTGCCACCTTTCTCGAAAAGTCATGCCAGGAGTTCGAGTTCCCTTGCCTCCAGGTCCTTGATCTTATCCCTGAGCCGGGCCGCTTCCTCGAATTCCAGTTTCTTGGCCGCTTCCCTCATCCTTCCGTTCAGGTCCTTGACCCTGTCGCGGAGGATTTCCAGGCTGAAGTAAGAGGCCGGCTCTTCCGCCGTCGCAGGCACGGTCACGTAATCGGCTTCATAGACGGAGCCCAGGATGTCTTCGATCGCCTTCTGGATGGAGACCGGGGTGATCCCGTTCAACTCATTGTAATCGATCTGCAGTCTCCTGCGGCGGTTGCTTTCTTCGATGGCCCTGGCCATGGAACCGGTGACGTGATCGGCATACAGAATGACCTGACCGCGGACGTTTCTTGCGGCCCGGCCGCAGGTCTGGATGAGGGACCTCTCGGAGCGCAGGAATCCCTCCTTGTCCGCGTCCAAGATGGCGACCAGGGAAACCTCGGGGAGGTCCAGACCCTCCCGCAGCAGATTGATCCCCACCAGGACGTCGTAGACACCAAGCCTGAGGTCCCGGATGATCGACATTCTCTCAAGGGTCTTGATGTCAGAATGAAGATAGGTCACCTTGATGCCGAGGTCCGAGAGATAGTCCGTGAGGTCTTCGGCCATCCTCTTGGTGAGGGTGGTCACCAGGGTGCGTTCCTGGCGTGCCATGCTTTCCCTGATCCTGCCGAGCAGGTCATCCACCTGGTTTGTGGCAGGGCGGACCAGGATGTCAGGGTCCGTGAGTCCGGTGGGCCGGATGATCTGTTCGCTTACCTTCTCTGCCCTTGCCAGTTCGTAAGGTCCCGGCGTGGCCGAGACATAGATCACACGAGTCACCCTCGCCTCGAACTCCTCGAATTTGAGCGGCCGGTTGTCCAGGGCCGATGGAAGCCTAAAGCCGTAGGCAACGAGGGTCTCCTTCCTGGACCGGTCCCCGTTGTACATGCCGTTCAACTGGGGGACCGTGATGTGGCTTTCGTCGATCATAAGGAGAAAGTCCCTGGGGAAGTAGTCGAGGAGGGTGGGAGGCGCTTCGCCCGGGGCCCTGCCGGTAAGGTGTCTGGAGTAGTTCTCGATCCCATGGCAGTATCCCATTTCCAGCATCATCTCCAGATCGAAGAGGGTGCGCTCCTCGATGCGCTGGGCCTCCAGGAGTTTGTTGCAGGAGCGGAAGAAATCGATCCGGCCTTTCAGCTCCCCCTTGATCAGCTCAATGGCCCTCTCCCGGATCTCCGGGGTGGTGACGTAGTGGGTCGCCGGGTAGACGGTCAGGCGGTTGAGGGACCGGACCCCCTTGCCCGTGAGCGGATCGATCTCCTGGATGGCTTCCACCTGGTCTCCGAAAAAATGGATTCGCACGGCCCGGTCCTCCTCGTGGACCGGATAGATGTCCAGGACGTCCCCCCTCACCCTGAAGCGGCCCCTGAAAAAGTCGTAATCTCCACGTTCATAGTGGATCTCCACGAGCTTTCGGAGGGCGTCCTCCCTGGAGAGGATGCCGTCTTTCTCGATGGTGAGCAGCATGTTGTGATAAGCCTCGGGAGACCCCAGACCGTAGATGCAGGAAACGCTCGCCACAATGATCACGTCCTCCCTGTCGAGGAGGGACCGGGTGGCGGAGTGGCGCATCTTGTCGATCTGCTCGTTGATATGGGCGTCCTTCTGGATGTAGGTGTCGGACTGGGGAATGTAAGCCTCCGGCTGGTAGTAGTCGTAGTAGCTGACAAAGTACTCGACCGCGTTGTGGGGGAAGAACCTCTTCAACTCGCCGTAGAGCTGGCCGGCCAGCGTCTTGTTGGGGGCAATGATCAGGGTGGGTTTCCGGGTCTCGGCGATCACGTGGGCCATGGTGAAGGTCTTCCCCGAGCCGGTCACTCCGAGCAGGACCTGGTGCTTCAGCCCCTTTTGGACCCCTTCGGAAAGGGATCGAATCGCCTCCGGCTGATCTCCGCAGGGTTGGAGATCGGTTACGAGTTGAAATTCAGCCAAGGTTCCATCACTCCAATCTGGCGCCGTTCTCCGGCGTGCACTTGGTACACCTTTTCATAAATACGTTCACGAATACGGGGCGCATGGCGGGCCGCCCTGGGGGTGGTCTCTCAGGACCGCAATCAAACTTCTGAATGAATGATGAATGTCGAACAAGGAATGTCGAATGATGAAGTGAGCCGGTGCAGGTCATTCCCTCGACATTGGACATTCGGTATTCGACCCGTCCTCCGCAGCAGGCTACTGCGGAGGGTGGATATTCCGCGGTTCGCTTTTCAACTTCTCCGCAAATTGCAGAGAAGTCACAGACCAAGGGCCTAGAACTTCGTGGGCCAGTTGGCCAGACAGCGCCTGCTCATCCCCCTGTCTTTGGAATCCCGGATGATTCGCAGGACATTCACCAGGTAGTCCCTGGTTTTTCGCGGATCGATGATATCCTGCAGGTAGTAGGCCCCTGCGGCAGGATAGGGCGTGAGGTCTCCGATCATCTTTTCCACTTCTTTGGCCCTTTCTTCCTCGGGGAGGTTTCCGAACACGACGTCCGCCGCGATCAGGGGATCCATGAAACCGATCTCCGCGGTGGGCCAGGCCGCAAAGAAATCGGGGCCTCCTCCCATCCCGCACATGTTCACGGTCACCTGCCCATACGTCTTGCGGATGATGATGGAGATCTTGGGAACCGTGACCTGATAGAGGCACTGAAGGGAATTCACCACCCTGGCCCCCACCTTCTTCAGCTCTCCATCCTTGCCCACCATGTGGCCCGGCGTATCGTGGAGGAAGATCAGGGGGATGTTGTAGGAATCACAAAGGCAGAGAAAGCTCATCATCTTGTCCAGGGCGTCCGTGTCCGTGGCCCCGAGGTTCACCATCGGGTTGTTGGCCACGATCCCGACCACCTCCCCGTTGATTCGGGCCAGGGACGTAATGAGCATCCGCGCATAGTCCGGCTTCAACTCAAGGCATTCTCCGCCGTCCACGATGCATTCGACGATACGATGCATGTCGTAGACCCGCCGTCGATCCTTGGGCAGCACCTCCAGGATCCGAGCCATACGATGCTCCGATCCCTCCGGCACCGGACGCACCGGGGGAAGCTCGCCGTGGTGATTGGGCATGTAGTCGAGGTATCGCCGGATCATGCGCCAGCACTCCTCTTCGTTTTCAACCACCCTGTCGGCGATGCCCGTAATCCTGGAGTGGACCTCCCACCCCCCCATTTCTTCCCCGCTGTGGGTCTGCCCGATGGCCCGACCCAGGGCGCGGGGGCCGGAAACCGCAATGGCGCTCCCCTTGACCTGGACCACGAAATCCGCGAGATTCGCCTGGAAGTCGGCCACGCCGTAACACTCTCCCAGGGCTGCGAAGATCAGGGGCTGGGTCCGGAAGTGGGTGTATTCGGTTCGAAGGCCGTCCAGTTCGTAGCCGGTCAGGCCGCAGACCTCCTTGGATCCCTGGCAGTCGGGCATCCGCGCCCCTCCTGCCTCACCCAGGAAGATGAGGGGGACCTTGGTCCTCTCCTTGACCTGCTTTTTGAAGGTCAGGAGTTTCTTGAGGTTGACCCGTGCGTTGGTCGAGGCAAGGACGGTGAAGTCATTGGCAACCACCGCCACCCTCCTGCCGCCGACCAGCCCATACCCGCAGATGAGGCCGTCCGCAGGCGTTCGCTCCTCCATGCCCGGATAATCCGAGTGGGCGAAGAGTCCCATCTCCATGAAAGATTCGGGATCCAGAAGCCGGTCGATCCGCTCCCTGGCGGTGAGCCGACCTTTTGCATGCTGGCGCGCAACCTTCTCCGCCCCCCCCATCTGGAGGAATTTATTCCTCTTTCGTTCCAGTTCCTCGATCAAATCATCCTGATCTGTCATTTTCCTTGCCTCGGTGATCATGTGGGTCCCAGCCCCTGCGCCGGAAGGGTCCCTCTGTCGCGAAATGGGGGAAATCCCACTCAGAGTGTTCAAAGAATGGAGTGATGGCAAGAAAGGGAGAACTCCTCTTTTTCTACCCAATAATCCATCCCTCCGACACTCCAGCACTCCAGGTTTTCAGGTTGTCCTCCAACTCGTGCCCTTGGGTCCGTCTTCCAGGATGATCCCCTTTTCCTTGAGCCGGTCCCGGAGGGCGTCTGCGTCGGTCCATCTCTTTTCCGCCCTCGCCCTTGCGCGTTCCTCGATGAGTCGCTCGATGTCCTCTTCAGGCAAGGGCGGCTCCGGGGAGGACGCCTCACGGAAGAAATCGCCGGGCCTTTGCCGCAGCAAGCCCAGCACGCCGGCAAAGGCCAGGAGTTCGCTGCGATCGGCCCGGAGCCGGGAGAGGATCTCGCCTTCCGACCCGCCGGTGAGAGCGTCCATGGAGCGATTCATCTCCTTCACCTTTTCAAAGAGGAGCCCGATCGCACCCGCCGTGTTGAGGTCATCGTCCATGACCCTGGCCGCCTGTTCCAGGAAGGGGGTGTCCAGTCCCCCGGACAGTCGCTCCTTTTCCAAAAGGCTTTCGTCGGTCGGGGGAGGCCCGAGGATCTCCTCCAGCCTCTGGAGGGTCCTGTATATGCGGACCAGACCGGACTGGAATTCCAGGACCGCCGTTCTGGAGAAATCCAGAGGGCTCCTGTAATGCTTGGAGAGCAGAAAGAGGCGCAGCACCTCAGGGTGATAGATTTTGAGGGCATCCCGGATAGTAAGGAAGTTGCCCAGGGACTTGGACATCTTCTCCGACTCCACCGTGACGAAGCCGTTGTGCACCCAGTAACGGGCAAACCCGCCGCCGTTGGCCGCCACGGCCTGTGCCCTTTCGTTCTCGTGGTGGGGGAAGAGGAGATCCCTGCCTCCTCCGTGGATATCAAAGGTCGTCCCCAGGAAGTGGCTGCTCATGACCGAGCATTCGATATGCCAACCCGGACGGCCGGGACCCCACGGGCTCGACCACCTGGGCTCACCCGGTTTTGCCCCCTTCCAGAGGACGAAGTCCATGGGGTGCCTTTTCCTGTCATCCACGGCGATCCTGCTGCCTGCCTTCATCTCATCCAGCTTCCTGCCGGAGAGCGCGCCATAGCTGTCGAAGCGGGTCACGGAATAGAACACATCACCGCCCTCCAGATAGGCAACTCCCTTGTCCATGAGGGTTCGGATCATCTCGATCATGCCTTCGATGTGCTCGGTGGCGCGGGGCTCGTGGTCCGCCTTGAGCACGCCGATGCGATCCATGTCCTCATAGAAGGCGTCGATGTACTCCTGGGCAAGGAGGGAAGTCTCTTTTCCCACGCTCCTTGCCCTGTCGATGATCTTGTCGTCGATGTCGGTGAAATTCCGCACATAGGTTACTTCATAGCCGCGGGCCCGCAGGTACCTCGCCAGCACGTCGAAAACGATGGCCGATCGGGCATGACCGATATGGCAGAGGTCATAGACCGTAACGCCGCAGACGTAAATGCCTGCCTTGCCCGGCAGAAGGGGATGGAAGTCCTCTTTCATGTGGGTTGCGGTGTTGTAAAGCCTGATAGACATGGATGATCTCCGTGACTCTGTGGTGAGATGCAAGTGATCATGATATGAATGATTGCATTAAGGGAGCGGGACACTCGCGGCGACCAGCGAGACCACGGCATAGGCCTCGATCCCCTCTTCCCTTCCGCAGAAACCCATGCCCTCGCACGTGGTGGCCTTGATGTTGATCCGCTGGGCCGGGACACCAAGGCTTTGGGCCAGTTTTTCCTTCATGCCGGGAATGTGAGGGGAAAGCCTGGGCCTTTCGGCGACAATCGTGCAGTCCAGGTTGTTGACCGCGAAACCTCCCTCTCTCACCCACTCCATCACCCGGCGAAGCAACAGCAGGCTTTCCATGTCTTTGTAAGACGGATCGGTGTCGGGGAAGTGCCTGCCGATGTCTCCCTTTCCGAGGGCGCCGAGGAGGCCGTCCATGATCGCATGGGTGAGCACATCCGCATCCGAGTGGCCCAGAAGCCCGAAGGGATGGGAAATCCTGACACCCCCCAGAACGAGGTCTCGCCCCTCCACGAGGCGATGGGCGTCATATCCGAAACCGATGCGGAACATGGCGACTCCGACAAAGAATGGAGTAGTGGAGTAATGGAGTGTTGGAGTACTGGGCGAGAGAGAAAGAATTCCTTCTTCACCATCACTCCATTACTCCACCACTTCAATCCTCCATTTTTTCAATGGCATGTGCTGCAGGTGCCGCCGCTGCAACTGGCGCAGCCGGATGAGGCGGCCGATGAAGAGTATTTGCCGCTGCTCTTGAAGCTGCACGACGAGAGGAGCCGTTCGACCTTCTTGCCGTTACAGTCGGGGCAGGTGACCGAGCTCTCATCTCCCAGAACGATGCACTCGAATTCCTTCCGACACTTCTTGCACTGGTATTCGTATATGGGCATAAAATCCTACCTTCCTTTCCTGATTTGTTCTTTTTTCTTCCTTGAGCCGTGCACCCTGCGCCTTGAGCCCTCTATTCGCCTGCCAGCCCTTCGATGACGGCCGCGGCCAGCAGGGGAAACATGATCTCGTGGTGCCCCACCAGATGGTGACCCTCGCCGCCTTCCCGGGTAGGGCGCTCCACCACATTGGTCATGGGTCGGTAATGCCGGATGAAGTCCATGTTGACGGTGGTGAAGTTCTTCACCTCGTGTCCGAGGTTTCGCGCCAGGGAAAGGGCCTTCAGAAAGACCTCCGGCATGATGACCGCAGAGCCCAGGTTGATGAAAACCCCTGCTTCCAGTCTGGAAACGAGGCCGGCAAAAATCCGAAAATCCAGATGGGATGTCTTGCCTATGGCCGCGCCGTCTGCATGGGGATGTGCATGGATGATATCCGTACCCACGGCGACGTGCACCGTGACGGGGAGTTTCCACTGATAGGCCTGGGCCAGGAGGCTGTAATGGCTGTAAGGAAACCCCTCTCCGGCCAACATGGCGCCCACCGCCTTGCCCAGCCCTATGCCCTTTCGGGCGCCGTCGCGGATGGCCTCATTGAGGAACCGGCCCGTCTCTTCGGCCATGCCGAACCTGCCTTCCCCCAACTGGGCGGGAACGTCCTCGGACGTATGCCCCGCCATGGCCAGTTCAGCGTCATGGATAATGCAGGCCCCATTCATGGCGAGGGCCCGGATGACGCCGCGTTCCATCAGGTCCAGGATGACGGGATTGAGACCCACCTTGATCCCGTGCGCGCCCATGGCCAGGATGACCATCTTCCCGGAACGGGTCGCCTGTACCAGGCGGTCCGCAACCCTTCTCAGGGTGTCCGCTGCCAGGGTGCGGGGGAGGGAACGGAGCCAGAGCCGCATGTCTCCTCCCTGGCTCCAGGGTTCCCCGAGGTCGTCGAGTCGGACCTTGCTTTCCCTCTCCTTCAAGGTATAGGTCTTGACCCTGTCAAGGGACAACGGTTCATATTCGGACATGACTATAACCCTCGTCGCAATTTCATCCGCCCCCGGGCGTCGTTTGAAACAGGATGTGATCCACCAGTTGGCAGATCAGGTGACCCGCGAAGATGTGGGTCTCCTGAATCCTCGGGGTGGAGGCTCCCCGTGCGACCAGAAAGAGGTCTGCCAGTTTTGTGAGCGGGCCTCCGTCTCCTCCGGTCAGCACGGCACTGTAAATTCCCATATTCCTGGCAGTCCGGACAGCGGAGAGGATGTTCGGGGATTTACCGCTCGTGCTGATGGCCAGGAGCACATCCCCCTCCGTGCCAAGGGCCTTGATCTGCTTGGCAAAGACCTCTTCAAAGGAGTAGTCGTTCGCCACACTCGTCAAGACGGAGGTGTCGGTGGTCAGGGCGAGCGCGGGAAGGGGGGGCCTCTCAAGGAGAAAACGGTTCACGAACTCGGCGGCCACGTGCTGGGCGTCGGCCGCGCTTCCCCCGTTGCCGCAGAGCATCAGCTTACGGTCATTGGTAAAGGCAAGGGCGATCTTCTCTGCAAGGAGAACGACCTTCTGGCCGTTTTCCGCGATGAATTCTTCCTTTGCCCTGACGCTTTCCCGCAGGGCCTTTTGGATGATTTTGTCCAACCTTTTTTCCCGCACCGTCCGTTATGGATTTAAGTTATCAGAATGTATGGCCTTTGGGGCAACTTGTCAACCGGATGTTGTGCGGCCCCGAGAGACCATCCCCCTGTGGCCTTCGTGCTCAAAAAACGCCATTGCTGTGAGGGCCTTGGGGGATGGTCGTACAGGCCGCAACTATTCCTCCCATGCCTCCAACACGGGACCAGGGTTCTGCATTTTCCACAAGCAGCCCCAGGCTGCGACCCCTGAAACGGGCTACAGCCCTGTCCCTGCAATGGTAAGAATTTCGATATTGCGGGGCGGTAATGGGCAGAGGATCAAGATCAGTTGCGGCGCTGAGAGACCATCCCCCTGTGGCCTTCGTGCTCAAAGAACGCCATTGCTGAAAGGCCCTTGTGATTTGCGGTCTCCACATTTCCTTTGACTTGAAGGAAGGTCCTTGCCAATATGTGCATCACCTTCGATTTCAATTCAAGGGGCTGCCGATGGAGAAACGGAGGGGTCCGCTGGGAGGCATCCGGGTCATCGATCTGACCACGCTCTATCCGGGTCCCCTGGCAACCATGCTCCTCGGAGATCTTGGTGCTGAAGTGATCCGGATCGAGCACCCGCGCAACCCTGACCTGATCCATTACCTGCCCCCGTTCATGGGGGAGGAATCGACATCCTATCTGGCCCTCAACCGGTCCAAGAAGAGCCTGGGATTGGACCTGAAGGAGCCGGCGGGCCGATCCGTTTTTTTCGATCTTGTAAAAACCGCGGACATCCTGGTCGAGCAGTTCCGGCCCGGGGTCATGGAGAGGATGGGCCTTGCCCACCGTGAAGCGGCAGTCCACAATCCCAGGATCATCTACGTCTCTCTCACGGGGTTCGGACAGGCCGGACCCTACGCGCAGAGGGCCGGCCACGACATCAACTACATCTCGTGGGCCGGGCTTCTTTCCCGGAACAAGGCCGGAGATCGGCCTGTCCTGCCCGATTTTCAAATGGCGGATGTGGCGGGGGGAAGCTACATGACCGTGATCGCTTGCCTGGCCAGCCTCTGGCATAGGGAAAAGACCGGGACGGGACAGCATGTCGATGTGTCCATGGTGGATGGGGTCCTACCCCTGCTCACCCTTCAACTCAGCCAGCACTGGGGTCAGAGCCGGCAATCCAAGGGGGTCGATCTCCTGAGCGGGGACTTTCCATGCTACGGTCTCTACGCCTGCTCGGACGGCAAGTATGTCGCCCTGGGGGCGCTGGAGCCTAAATTCTGGATGAATTTCTGTCGGGCGGTGGACAGGGAAGAATGGATTTCCGGCCATCTCGCCGCAGGGGAAGAGGGCAAGAGGGTCCGGCGAGAGGTGGTCTCCCTTTTCATGGAGAGAACGAGGGATGAGTGGATGAGGCTTGCAGAGGCCCACGACATCTGCCTCAGCCCTGTCCATGGGACGGAAGACCTGGAAGAGGACCCCCACCTGAAGGCAAGAGAGATGATCCTGGAACTGAAGCAGGAAGGGGGATCCCGGCTGAGGGGACTCGGCATTCCCATCAAGTTCTCTCTTTCGAAGCCCGACGCACCGGATCCGGCACCGGCAGTGGGGGAGGACTCGGTGGAGATCCTGAAGGGGATGGGCTACCCACCGGACCGGATTCAGGGTCTGGTGGACAAGGGGACGTTGCATGTGGGAGGGAAGAGAGAGGCCGGAGCCGCAGAGGTCTGAGCCTCGGAGGTCAGCATGGAAGAGCCAGAGGTCGGAGGACAAGGGGACAGCAGGGGGTACCGCCAAACACGGGCGGGATCGTCGCTGCGCTACGATAAGCAGTAAGGAGAATCCGGAACAGGAGGACGGTGATGGCCCTGAACCTGAGTGTGATCGGGAAAAAGATCGGTCCCTTGACCAAGGAATATACCTGGAAGGATGTGGTTCTCTATGCCCTGGGCGTCGGGGCCGGGTTTGATGACCTCGAGTACTGCTACGAGGCGCGCCTGAAGGTGATCCCCAGTTTCTCCATCGGCAGCGTCTTCGAATTCCTGGCCAGCGTTGCCCTCACGGCCGAGGTCAACCTGGCAGGCATCCTCCACGGTGAACAGGACATCATCTTTCACAATCCCATCCCCTCCGAGGGCACCCTCACGACGGAAGGGGCCGTCACCCGCATCTACGACAAGGGCAAGGACAGGGGTGCCGTGCTGGTTGCCGAGGCCGACACCTACCATTCCAACGGCCAGAAGCTCTTTACGAACGTTTTCACCCTCTTCTGCCGGCTGGACGGAGGCTTCGGGGGGGAGGGCGCACCCCGGGAGACCGCAGAGTTCCCTGAAAGGACACCGGACTTCGAGCAATACGAGGTCACGTCCCCGAACCAGCCTTTGCTCTACCGCCTCTCAGGGGATATCTTCCAACTCCATGTGGATCCCGACTTTGCCAGGGCCAGCGGCTTTGAAAGGCCCATCATGCACGGACTCTGCACGCACGGGTACGCCTGCAGGGCCGTGATCCAGCGGCTTTTTCCGGGCGAGCCCGAACGGATGAGGCGTTTTAGAACCCGTTTCTCCAGGACCCTCTATCCGGGAACCCCCGTCAAGACCCAGATCTGGAAGCTGGAAGAGGGCCGCGGCCTCTTTAGAACCGTGAATGGAGAAACCGGTGAAGTGGTCATCGACCGCGGGGTGGTGGAGTGGTTGAGCAGAGAGGAACTGGCGCAGAGGGCGACGCGCGGCGCCGTGCGTTTTGACGGCAGGGTGGCGATCGTGACCGGTGCGGGAGGGGGGCTGGGCCGGGTGTATGCGCTGGAGCTGGCCGGGCGCGGTGCC
>JAFGPH010000051.1 GCA_016926135.1 Deltaproteobacteria bacterium | reverse complement strand
GACAAACCGCACTCTCTGCCGAAGAAAAGAAATCCGCTGAGGAAAAGAAAATGAAAGATGGATTGTACGCCAAAATCGTGACCAACCGGGGAGACATCCTCCTCAAACTCCACTACACCAAGACCCCGCTGACCGTGATCAACTTCGTCGGCCTGGCCGAGGGCAGCCTGCACCTGGGCGGCGGCGACCGGCCCGCCGGCACCCCGTTCTACAACGGCCTGACCTTCCACCGGGTGATCGGCGACTTCATGATCCAGGGAGGTGATCCCACGGGCACGGGGCGCGGGGGACCCGGATACCAGTTCGGGGATGAGTTGAAGGGGAACCCCCTGAAGCACGAGACCGGGGTGATCTCCATGGCCAACGCAGGCCCCAACACGAACGGGAGCCAGTTCTTCATCACCCACTCACCCCAGCCCCACCTGGACGGCCGGCACACGGTGTTCGGCAAGGTCGTGAAGGGGCAGGACGTGGTGGACGCGATCCGCCAGGGGGACCGGATGGTCTCCGTAAGGGTGGAGGTGAGGAACCCTGCCTGAAGGAGTCTGCTGATTTGTCGAGGAGTCCGCATGGGAGGGCGCGGATTACCCGTAGGTCGAACATCCGCCCTTGCGGCGGACAGGGGCCCGAGAAAATGTTCATCGTGACGATCAGGAGAAAGGAAGAAAGGCGATCAGGCGGGGACCGCCGGAAAGCAGCGTCGTCCGAATATCATGGGGGTCAAGGACGGGGTGTAGGCGGGAGGAGAAAGGTCCAGGATCGCCGAAGAGAGGCCGATCGGCGAAGAGGACTGCACTTCGAGTTGCCTGAAGATCAGAAACCGGCGATCGATCAAATCATCGATATATTGGAGAAGGGCCTGAAGGACAGCCTGACGACAGCCCCGGGACCCAAGCATCGCTTCTGATTTCCAAGGAGGCGACGATCAGAAAGATCATCGACAACTGCGTGGGTTCGGAATTCCTTGGGACTGTCCGGAGGCATGATCTTCTGCATCTCTATCTTCGTGAGGAATAGGGTCACCACATGGTGTCCTGACTCGGTTCGTCTCATGAAAGAAAAAGACACCTGCCGATTCCACCCCGACCGCCCGGCGGTACATCAATGTGCCGGTTGTGGGGCAAACATCTGCGAGGACTGTTCCCAGGCCATTATCATGGAGGAGTACTACTGTCATTTTTGTGCATTGTTCACGCCGAAGACTTATGAACGGGCCAGTAGAAGACGGAGAATAAAGTACGTGGCGATCGTCCTTTCTGCGCTGCTCATCGCGATGTACGGAGTTGTGCTCCTGACCACGAAATTCTGACCATTCGTCATTGCCTTCCTTGTCGAGCTTGGCAGAGAAAACAGGTGCAAAGGGGAGTACTCGGAAGGGTTTCCGGCTGCTGACGTTTACCATCCGCCCTGCTATGGCTCAAAGGCCTTGAAGACAAGGCTTGCGTTGGTGCCGCCGAAGCCGAAGGAATTGGACATGGCCGTCCTGACCGTGGCCCTTCTGGCCACGTTGGGCACATAATCCAGATCACATTCAGGATCCTGGGCCTCGTAGTTGATGGTAGGAGGAATGACGCCTTCCTTGATGGTGAGGGCCGTGTAAACCGCCTCGATACCGCCCGCACCTCCCAGCAGGTGCCCGGTCATGGACTTGGTGGAGCTGATGGCGAGCCTGTAAGCATGCTCTCCAAAGACGGCCTTGATGGCCCTGGTCTCGGAATCGTCATTCAGCTTGGTGGACGTGCCGTGGGCATTGATGTAATCGATGTCCTCGGGCCTGAGTCCGGCATCCCTGAGAGCCTCGGACATACAGAGAATGGCGCCCCCGCCGTCCGGATCAGGCGCCGATACGTGATAGGCGTCCGCGGAGAGGCCATAGCCCGCGACCTCCGCGTAGATCCTGGCGCCCCTTTCCAGGGCACGGTTCATCTCCTCCAGGATCAGGATACCGGCGCCTTCGCCCATCACGAAGCCGTCCCGGTTGAGCTCAAAGGGCCGGCTGGCCTTCTCAGGCTCGTCGTTCCTGGTGGAAAGGGCCCGCATGGCACAGAAGCCTCCTAATGCGAGGGGCGTCACCACAGCCTCCGAACCGCCGGTGATCATGGCGTCGACCCTGCCTTCCCGGATCAGCCTGAACGACTCACCCACGGCGTGGCAGCTTGCGGCACAGGCCGTCTCGATGGACAGGTTGGGGCCCTTGACCCCGAATTCGATGGCGATCTGGCCGGGGGCCATATTGGCGATCATGCCTGGGATAAAGAAGGGGTTGATCCTCTTGGGGCCCTGTTCAAGAAGGACCTTGTGGTAGTATTCCAGGTTGGTCAGTCCCCCGAGGCCTGACCCGGTGATGCAGCCCACGCGATTACGGTTGGAGTCGTCGATCTTCAGCGCGGAGTCCTCCGTGGCCATACGGGCCGAGGCCACGGCAAAGTGCACGAAGATGTCAAAACGTCTCACCTGCTGTCTTTCGAGGAAATCCTCGGATCTGAAGTCTTTGGCTTCACCCGCAATCCGGCATGGAAAGGGGGATGGATCGAATTTGGTGATAGTGCCGATGCCGGATTTACCGGCACACAAGGACTCCCAGTTCTTTTGTACCCCTGTGCCCAGAGGCGTCACCATCCCCAGGCCCGTCACGACGACCCTTCTGTTCATTGCTCGCCCCTTTTTGCAGTGGGCCCTTTCGGCGAGACCGAATCCGTCTACTCTCCGGCAGGGGCCTTGGCCTTGGTGATGAAGTCGATGGCGTCCTGTACGGTGACGATCTTTTCTGCGTCTTCGTCGGAGATGGAGATCTCGAATTCCTCCTCCATGGCCATGATCAGCTCCACCTGATCCAGGGAGTCCGCACCCAGATCATCCACAAAGGAGGCGGTTGGAACCACGTCCGCTTCCGCCACATCCAGTTGCTCACAAATGATTTTCTTGATCTTTTCAGCAATGTCCGACATGTAGTCTTCCTCCTTATGTTGTTCTTCACATGTACAGTCCGCCGTTGACGTGGATGACCTGGCCTGTAACATAGTTCGCGCCCTGTGAGCAGAGCCAGTAGACCGCATCCGCCACATCCCCGGGCTCGCCTATGCGCCCCATGGGAATCTGCTGCAGAAAGGACTCTTTGATCTTCTGCGGAAGGGAAGCCGTCATCTCCGTATCGATAAAGCCCGGCGCAACGGCATTGACGGTGATTCCCCTGCCGGCCACCTCCCGCGCCACCGTCTTGGTGAATCCCATGATCCCCGCCTTGGATGCGGCATAATTGGCCTGGCCCGGGTTTCCTATCTGTCCAGCCACGGAGGAGATGTTGACGATGCGGCCTCCTCGCTGTTTGACCATGGTCCGGATGACGGCCTGGGTGCAGTTGAAGACGCTTTTGAGATTCACCCCCAGGACCATGTCCCAGTCGGCCTCACTCATCCTCAGAAGAAGGGTGTCCCTCGTGATACCCGCATTGTTCACCAGTACATCGATCCTTCCGAACCTGGAAAACACCCCTTTGAACAGGGCATCCACGGCCGCGAAGGAAGAGACATCCGTCTTGTGGGCCTCGGCCTGGACTCCCAGGCCCCCCAGTCTTTCGAGGGTCTCCAGGGAGGCCGAATCATCGGGATCGTAATGGGCTATGACGATCGTGCCCCCATCCCGGGCGAATCGAAGCGCTACAGCGCGACCGATTCCCCTGGACCCGCCCGTCACCACCACAACCCTGCCGTTATCGTTCATCCTGGGACTCCATGTCAGAGGTCGAAGCACGGGTACCCAGCGCTCCAACGCTCCATTCCTCCATCACTGCATTTTTCCCATTCATCCCGCCAGTGCCTGCTGTAGCGGCCTCGCCTGGAATCTCTCCATGTGGCGTGCCAGTCGCTCCGGGATGTCCTTTTCCACATACAGGGCTGCGGTCCGGATGGCGTTCTTGATCGCCCTTGCAGGGGAGGCGCCGTGACAGACGATCGCGACGCCCTTGATGCCCAGAATAGGGGCGCCTCCGTGCTCCGCGTAATCCAGTTTCTCTCCGAGCCACTGCAGGATTCCCGAGTCCGAAGGAGGCGAGGGACCGCTCTGGAGGGAATCCTCCATTCCTTCCTTGAGCATCTTGAACATGGCCTCTGCCAGGCCTTCAGTCAGTTTCAGGACCACGTTGCCCACAAAACCGTCGCACACGATGATCTGCACGTTGCCGCTGAGGATGTCGCGTCCCTCCACATTCCCCACGAAACGGAGATCACTTGCGGCGAAGAGGTCATGGGCAAGGCGCACCTGTTCGTTTCCCTTTTTGCCCTCCTCCCCGATGCTCAGAAGCCCGATCTTCGGTTCCTGCATGCCGAGGCAGGAAAGGGCAAAGGCATGGGCCATGACGCCGAAGTGAAAAAGGTGGTTGGGCCGGCAATCCACGTTGGCCCCCACGTCGATCAGGATCACATCACCCTGGATACCCGGAAGGATGCCCACAAAGGCCGGTCGTTCCACGCCCTTGATGCGGCCCAGGGTCAGGACGCCGGCCGCCAGGAGGGCACCGGAGTTGCCTGCACTCACCACCGCATCGGCCTCTCCCCGCTTCACCAGATCAAAGGCCACCTTGATGGAGGAGTCCTTCTTCTGCCGGATTGCCTTCAGAGGCGGTTCTCCCATCAGGATCTGCTGGGTGCAGGGATGGATCCGGACATGGGGGGTCCGGGCGGAATGCTTCATCTCGTGCTCTACGGCCTCCCTCTGGCCCACAAGAGTGATGTCCACTCCCCACTCAGAGGCAGCCTGAAGTGCACCTTGAACCACCACTTCCGGAGCGAAGTCTCCCCCCATGGCGTCCACGGCGATCTTCATGGTCAACTCTCTTCTTTGATCTCGATGATGGTCTTTCCTTTATAGGTCCCGCAGTGAGGGCAGATATGATGGGGCAGCACGGGTTCATGGCACTGGGGGCATGTCACGGCCTGAGGCAGTTTCGCATGATCGTGGGAGCGCCGCATATCTCGTCTGGACTTGGATTTCTTTCTTTTCGGTACAGCCATTCCTAATCACCTCTGGAATTCTTTGTTTTGAGATTTTTGAGCTTCAGGAAGGCGGGGTGGCCGCGGTTTTTCTCACAGGAACAACCCGTTCTGTTCAGGTTGGCCCCGCAGACCGGACACAGACCGCGACAGCTTTCCCCGCAAACGCACTTCATGGGGAGGGAGAGAAAGATCTGCTCTCGAATGACCTCGTCAAGGTCCAGTTCCTCGCCGCTGACAAAGTGCACCTCCATATCCTCGTCCAGCAATTCCACTTCCGTCACCCCCTTTTGGGTTGACGGAACGGCCTGGAGGTAAATGTGGAAGCCGCTTTGGAGAACGTGGTGGTAAGGCTCCAGGCACCGGTCGCATTTCACGAGAAGTCTGCCCGACATCCTGCCGTCCAGGATGTATTTGTTCCCCGTTCTCCGGATCCTGAGGCCGACCTCCAGGGGGGCATCAAGGGTCAGGATCTGCCCGTCATCGACATCGCAACGCCACCAGTCCGGCTCATAGACCTCTGTGACTTCCGCATCTTCGGGTAGCTTTGCAAGGTCGATCAGCATTGCAATAACCGTTTGCAGACGGCCCGGGGAAAAGGTGAACTCATAGCTATATAAGACGTGTCTCCCTTGTCAAGCAAATTCATGGAAAGACGGGCAGTGGCTCCACTGCCCGTCAGGGGAGCGCGAAAAACTCTCCAGGCAAAAATTCTCATTTTTTATTGACACTTACAAGGATTTCCCCATATATTTGGAAAGAATGACCAGCGGCTTGGCGGCAGGACGATGTGTTTTGCAGGGCCGGCAAAAGGCCCGGGCGGCCGAACTGGAACTCTCCGCGGCGGAGATGGCGAACAATGTGGATATACAGGGAAAGGCTCAACTTCCATGAAAAACTCCGGAGGTCCCTCTACGAGATCCTGAGGGATGCCCTGGAGGCGAGACTCATGAAGATCTCACTCATCGATTCCTTCTACAACTTCGTGAAGAACGGGGTGGAGTACAGCTTTCTAGAGAAGAGCGAGCTCAAGCCCAAGTCCAAGAAAATGGAGAAGGAATCGGGATTCTACAATACCTTCATCGTCATCTTCTGCGAAGGAACGGTCAGCTCGGACCTGAAAAACCACCTTCGCTTTTTTCCTGAAAACAAGGTGATCAAGAAAAACGTGGAGTACCTGGCGGAGTTCTCCCTGTCCAAGAATTTCCACCACAACCTGGGCTACTTTGACAAGCCCCGGTTTCTGGATTTCGTGGAGGATCTCCTGGATGTGGACTACGCCCTCCTGATCCAGCAGGACCCCACGGTGAAGAAGAGAAACCGCTATGCCCTGACCCACTTTCACGTGAAGATCGACTGGCCCATTGCCGACGCTGCTGAGGATCTTGCCAAATGGCTCAGGTATGTCCAGGCCAGCCTTTACGAAAGGGGGGACAAGGAGGGCCGGACTCTCCAGAACAAGCTTTTTGAGTACTATGCGTGCCACCACAGCGTCGGCGGGAGGCGAACGGCAGGCTTGATCGCGGCGCAGTTGCTCCGGAGGACGGATTTCATCTCCACGGTCTTTGTCTCCAGCTCCGAGTCCCGATCCATGGTGAAGTACTCCGAAAGGGGGGTCTCCAAGTTCTTCCTCATCCAGCTCACGGACAAGCAGCTGGCCGCCCTCGCTCAGAAGGAAGGGATGGATGTGGAGACCTTCAAGTCTTCGTATCTCTATCCGGCGGACGGGTTTCACGTGGGCATTTCGGAAGCCGTCTATGGCCACACGGAAGACTCCAAGCCGCCTGAGGACGGGAGGTTGAGGCGGCTGAGGCCTGCATACAACTGGCTCAAGTTGAGGGACGAATTCCTGCACCCGCGGGACGGCTTCCTGAACCTGAGACCCATCAATTACAACTGGGTGTATACGTCGGAGTAACGGTACATGGCGCAGGGTTCAAGGCGCGAGGTCTCCCCTGAACCTTGGCCCTTGTCTTCAGTGCCGGCCCATCTTTTCATAGACCTTGACCAGGAGCCACTGGTCCAGATACCTCTGCCATCCGAGGAGATAGACCTTCCCGTCGTCGGCGAGCACCTTGAAATAGTCCTGGTCTTCGCCGTACCACCTGTCGATAACGTCCCGCACCTCAATTGTCTCGTGATCCAGTACAAAGGAGAGAGGCCTCTCGTTCGCCTTGTATCCGGAATAGGCTGAGACCTCGATCTTTCTGGGAAGGGCTTCCTCTTGCATCCGGGTGCCTGCTCCGCCGCACGAACGGGTTTCATCGAGCCGATTCATAATTCTATCCCAATGTGGGCCCATGGTTCCAATGAAAACGGGCCACATTGACAAGAGAAAGCCCTCTCGCCTATACTGCAGTCGCCTGCCGCTCGACTCCACTCACTTTCATTCTCTTCGATCCCGGTTGACCCCGGAGGAATGAATCTATGAAGGACGAAAAACAGAAGAATGCTCTTTCTCGAAAGCTCGGGGAGTATTTGTGTTGTGAGCCTTCGATCATTGAGGAGGCCCTCGATCGACAGAGAAACCTGAGCCAGGAGGGGGTCAGGCGGCGACTAGGGGAGTTGCTGGTTCAGGAAAGGCTTGTCAGCCCCGAGGAGTTGTGGGGTGCGATCCTGGATCAGCGTCTGGATCGGCTCAAAGGGTGTGCCATCTTTTACGGGTTGAGTACAGAGGAACTCCTGAACATCCGGAACCTGGTCTCCGAGAAGAGCGTTCCGGCGGGAGAGGAATTCATCGACCAGGACACACCGGGGATCAGCTTTTTCATCCTGGTCGAGGGCGAGGCCCTCGTGTTCAGGCGCGGAGAGCACGGTGAGGAGATCCCACTGGCTCATGTCCAGCCGGGGGAGTGCATCGGCGAGATGGGGTATTTTGCCAAGGGAAGGCGTTCTGCTTCCGTAAAGGCCCTGGCCGGGACCCAGTTACTGGAAGTCCACTATTCCGACCTGGACAAGGCCTTCAGCCTGTCGCCGAAACTCAGCAGAAATTTTCTCTCCCTCGTGACGGAGAGACTCCGCCTCACCAACCTGCGGTTCCAGGAGATCGTATTGAAAAGCCGTTCTACGGAGCGATCCCTGGAGAGGCTTTCCAAGTTCCTGGACATGTCCGAAATGCTGAGCCTCAGGGCCGGTATCGATGGCCTCATCAAGCGTGTGGTGGTCACGGCCAGCAAGGTTCTGAAGGCCGATCGGGCCACCCTCTTCCTGGTGGACCACTTTACCGGGGAGCTCTGGTCCAAGGTGGCCCTGGGTGAGGAGAAGCACGAAATCCGTATCCCCCTGGGTAAGGGGGTAGCGGGCTGGGTTGCCCAACACGACGAGACGGTGAACATCCAGGATGCCTACGCCGATCCCCGTTTCGACAGCTCGGTGGACGGCCTGACGGGTTACCGGACCCGAAGTATCCTCTCCGGACCCATCAAGAATCTCCAGGGCGAAACAGTGGGCGTGATCCAGGTCATCAACAAGAAGGGAGGCTCTTTTGACAGGGAGGACGAAATCCTCTTCAAGGCCTTTGCCTACCAGACCGCCATTGCGGTGGAGAACTTCAGGCTGTACCAGAGGCTTCTGCAGAGCCACGACAGGATGGCCATCCTGCTGGAGGTGGCCACCTCCGTACCCCAGACCCTCGATGTCGACTTCCTCATCACCAAGATCGTGACCAAGATTTCCGAGGTTCTCAATGCGGAGCGAAGTTCCCTCTTCCTGGTGGACAGGGAGAAGGAGGAACTGTGGTCCAAGGTAGCCCAGGGCTCGGAGGTTGCGGAGATCCGTTTTCCCAAGAACGTGGGCATGGCTGGCTTTGTAGCCAGAACCGGACAGACCCTGAACATCAAGGATGCCTACCAGGACCCCCGTTTCAACCCGAGCGTGGACAGGGAGACCGGCTTCAGGACCAGGACCATCCTTTGCGTGCCGGTCCACAACAGGGAGGGTGAAATCATCGGCGTCACCGAGGCGATCAATAAGAGGACGGGACCGTTCGACCAGGATGACGAGGATCTGCTCCGGGCCCTTTCCTCCCAGATTGCGGTTGCCCTTGAGAACGCGCAACTCTACGAGCACACGCTCGATATGAAGAATTACCTGGCCAGCGTGCAGGAGAGCATCACCAACGGGATCCTGACCCTGGACAACCACTACCGTGTCGTCACGGCCAACAAGGCGTCGCGCGCCCTCCTGGACAAGGGGGTCCCGGAGGTCGAGCAGGGGGATTTCAGGGAGATCCTTGGCCGGGAAAACGACCATATCCTTCGCCTGGTGGACCAGGTCTATGCCTACCGCCGCCCCCTGGTGGACTATGACGTCCCCCTGGGGCTGCCGGCCGGCAAAAGGCTCTTTCTCAACGTGAACTTCCTGCCCCTCGTGGACCACAAAGGGCAGCAGAACGGTGTTGTGCTCATTTTCGAGGATGTGAGCCAGCAGGCCCGTCTCAAAAGCACCCTGACACGGTACATGGCGAAGGACATCGTGGAGAGGGTGCTTGCAGACCCGAGCAGGGAGGCTTTGGGCGGTATCCGGAGCAAGGCGACCATCCTCTTTTCGGACATTCGGGGATTCACGGGAATCACGGAAGGCATGACCGCGGAGAAAACCGTGGAACTCCTGAACGAGTATTTCGGGTTCATGGTGGAGGTGGTCTTCGATAACAGAGGGGTCCTGGACAAGTACATTGGGGATGCCATCATGGCCGTTTTCGGCGTCCCCTTCTCTCAGGCGGATGACGCCGTGCGGGCGGTGAGGACCGCCATCCAGATGCGCTCCGCCCTGGGCATGCTGAATGCCCGACGCACGGCGGCAGGTCAGGCGCCGATCCGTATCGGGATAGGGATCTCCACGGGAGAGGTGGTTTCAGGGAACATCGGTTCGGAGAAGCGGATGGATTTCACGGTCATCGGGGATGGGGTGAACGTTTCCTCCAGGCTGGAGAGTCTCACCAAACGATACGGAACCGAGATTCTCATCAGCCAGCACACCTATGAGGAGGTGGCGGGGCACTTCACAACGCGCCTTGTCGATAAGGTTCTCTTCAGAGGGAAGAAAGACCCGGTTAAGGTCTATGAAGTCCTGGGCGAGAAGGGTTTGACCCTTTCTGCGGCGGAACAGTTCTTCTCCGCCGGGCTGGACCTCTATCGAAAGGGCGATTTTGCCGGGGCAAGCGAACTCTTCCGTCGCGGCGCCGAAGGGGACCCCCTCTGCAAGGTTTTTCTGACCAGGTGCGAACAATTGAGGGAGAAGCGGCCGTTCCCATGGGACGGCGTATGGACCTACGAATCCCATGAGTGAGGGAGAGACTTGGAAGAGATGGGGAAGAGATCGGTGGCATTGGATGAGACCAGGAGGGAACTCCTCGATCGCGTGAAGGAACTGACGGCCATCAATACCCTCAGCCAGGCCGTCGCCTCCAGCCTGTCTCTGGACGAGATCCTGCTGGCCGTTTACAAGTATGCCCTTTCGCTGATCAAGGCGGATCTCGCCGTGGTCTACCTCCTCGATAATGACCGGTTGATCTTACCGAAGATGAGACCGCCACAGCCCCGATTCCTCGCGAACGCGCCGGAGGTCAAACGTGTGGGGGAGTGCCTTTGCGGTCTCGCGGTCCTGAACAGGCAGGCGATCTACGTGGAGGACATGCGGCAGGATCACAGGTGCACCCACGAGGAATGCAAAATGCACGGGGTCAGGTCCCTTGCGGCGTTGCCCTTGCTGGCGGGCGGCGATGTGCTGGGGGTATTGGGGGTCGGATCTCTGACGGAGAGGGACTTCTCGCGGCAGGGGATCTTTCTGGGTGCCCTTGCCGGTCATGTCGCCATGGCGTTGCAGAACGCCCTCCTCCACGAGAGGCTGGAGCGCAGGGCTGCCGAGCTGGAGCACAATCTATCCGAAAAGCAAAAGGTCTTGCAGGAGAGCCAGGCCACGCTCTTGGGCGTGTTTCGCGCAGCCCCTATCGGCATCGGCGTTGTGAAGGACCGGATCCTGGGGTGGACAAACGAGCAGATATGGAAGATGACGGGATACTCGGAAGGGGATCTGAGAGGTCGGAGTGCCAGGATCCTCTATGAGACCCAGGAGGAGTTTGAGCGGGTGGGCCGGGTGAAACATCCCCAGGTCCTGGAAAAAGGGGTGGGCACGATCGAGACCCGGTGGAAACACAAGGACGGCTCGCTCTTGGATATCCTGCTCAGTTCCGCCTCCATTGTGCCGGGAGATCTTTCCCATGGCCTGGTTTTCACGGCGATGGACATGACAGAGCGGAAGAGGCTGGTAATCCAGCTCCAGCAGGCCCAGAAGATGGAGGCCATCGGCACCCTGGCCGGCGGCATTGCCCACGATTTCAACAATATCCTCACCCCGATCATCGTCCGTTCTGAACTGGCCCTCCTGGATCTTCCCGGCGGCAGTCCCGCGCGTTCCCATGTGGAGGGAGTCCTCAAGGCGGGTGGGCGGGCCAGGGATCTGGTGAGCCAGATCCTCACCTTCAGCCGGATGGGGGAACGACAGAAAAAGCCCCTGAGGATGAGCCTCATTGTGAAGGAGGCCCTCAAGTTTCTGCGCTCCTCCCTGCCGACCACCATAGAGATGCGGCAGCAGGTGACGACCGAATCGACCGTGCTTGCCGATCCGACCGAGGTCCACCAGGTGATCATGAACCTCTGCACCAACGCCGCCCAGGCCATGCGGCAGAAGGGGGGCATCCTGGAAGTGGGTCTCCATGAAATCCTTGTGGATTCCGAGCTTGCCAACCGCATCCCTGATCTTCAGCCAGGCCCTTACGTGCAACTCTCGGTAAGGGACACGGGATGCGGCATGGAGCCCTGGACCGTGGAGAAGATCTTTGACCCCTACTTTACGACGAAAGAGAGGGGGGAGGGAACGGGCCTGGGCCTCTCGGTGGTGCACGGTATCGTGAAAGGCCTGGAGGGGGCGATCACGGTGGAGAGCCAACCCGGAAAAGGCTCGTCCTTCACTATTTTCATCCCGAGAATCGCGATCCGGGCCAAGCCGGAGGCCGAGGATGCCGAGCCCTCCCTGGCCGGTGGCAGTGAGAGGGTGCTTCTGGTGGACGATGAAAGGATCATGCTGGATACGGTGGCGGATATGTTGCGCAGGCTGGGGTACGAAGTGGATGCGAGCACCGACCCCCGTGAAGCCCTGAGGACCTTCCGGAGCGGAGCGGAGCGATATGACCTAGTCATCACGGACCAAACCATGCCGGGGATGACAGGTGCGGAACTGGCCAGGGAGATCCTGCTGACCCGTCCGGACACTCCCACGATTCTGTGCACCGGGTACAGCGAACTGATCACGGAGGAAATCGCCGCGGATATGGGAATCCGGGAGTTTCTCATGAAACCCATCTCCATCCGGGAGATGGCGGAAAGCATACGGAGGGTGTTGAGAAAGGAAACCTGAAAGGGGCTGTTTTTCCCGACCATGGCCAGAGTTCTCATTATCGACGATGACAGAATGGTATGCAGTGCCCTGGGCGACGTCGCGGAACACCTGGGCCACAGGACGTTCCATGCCTTCACCCTGAAGGAAGGGTTGAAAAGGCTTGCCTCAGAGTCCTTCGACGTGGTGTTCCTGGATGTCCATCTGCCGGACGGGGACGGGTTGGCGGTCATTCCCGGGATCAGGGCAGCACCCTCCTCCCCAGAGGTGATCATCGTCACCGGCCAGGCCGATCCAGATGGGGCCGAACTCGCGATCAAGAGCGGTGCATGGGATTACATCGAAAAGCCCCTCACCGTGCAGGGGATCACCCTCACCCTGGTCCGGACGCTCCAGTACAGGGGGGGGAGGCAGGAGAGGAAGGCCTCTTTTGTACTGAAAAGAGAGGGTATCATCGGGGAGAGCGCCGGTATCCGAGAATGCCTTGATCTCCTCGCCCGAGCGGCCTCGAGCGATATGAGCGTGCTGCTCAGCGGGGAGACGGGGACCGGAAAGGAGCTCTTTGCCACGGCTATCCACCGGAACAGCGCCCGATCGGCCGGAAGCTTCGTGGTGGTCGATTGTGCGGCCCTTCCGGAGACCCTGGTTGAGAGCGTGCTTTTCGGCCATGTGAAAGGGGCCTTTACCGGCGCGGACAAGGCCCACCAGGGGCTTGTGAAGCAGGCCGCGGGAGGCACCCTGTTCCTGGACGAAATAGGCGAACTGCCCTTCTCGGTGCAAAAGGCCTTTCTGCGGGTCCTCCAGGAGAAACGCTTCCGTCCTGTAGGTTCGCAGGTAGAGGATGAGAGCGATTTCAGGCCGATCGCGGCGACAAACCGCGACCTGGAGCGGATGGCCCTTTCCGGGCGGTTCCGGAAAGACCTCCTCTTCCGGATCCGTACCATGATCATTTCCCTGCCGCCGTTGAGGGATCGGGTCAAGGATATCCGGGAACTGGCCATGTATTACATGGCGAGATTCTGCGACCGTTACGGCATGGGCACCAAGGGGTTTTCGCCGGAATTCATCGAGGCCCTCTGTGCCTATGGCTGGCCCGGCAATGTCCGTGAACTGGTGAACACCATGGAAAACGTCCTTGCCACGGCAGGGGATGATCCCGTGCTCTTTCCGAAACACCTGCCCACCTCCGTGAGGGTGGAACTGGCCCGGGCCTCCCTGAGAAGCAATCGCCACCGGGGCAAGGGAGGTGGAAAAGCGGTGGATGCTCCGGCAGCCACTGAGAAATACAAGGATTTCAAGGAACACGCGGTCATGGAAGCCGAGAAGCGGTATCTGATCAACCTTATGAGCGAGGTGGGGTGGGATGTCGGCGAGGCATGCCGCGTTTCCGAACTCTCCCGCCCCCGTCTTTACGCCCTTCTCAAGAAGCACCGGATCACAAGGGCGTCCTGAAGCCCTGCCCGCCCAGCCCCCCTCACCCTGACCCTCCCCCCCACTTGCGGGGGTGAGGAGCGTCTCCGCTTTCAAGAATCCGTCTTGGAAAACAAGACGGATTTTTGCTTTTCAGCCGGTGGGACCGGTGTCCGATCTTCCGGTAAAAGAAGCCTAACCGGTTAGAATCCCATTCTAAAACGGCGAGTTCCCATGCTCTGGCATGATCTTTGTACTCATGGTCTTCCGTCAGTGGGTCGGAGTGCGGTTGGGTATGAAGGTCTTCTTCTACATAGGAACTCGGAATCAGGGCAACAGGGCCATGGAAAAGGTGGTTGCAGCGGTGGCTCGAATGACGGACGTGGAAGTGTATCGTGACCTGGAGATGCTAGCCCGTTGGTTCGGCCGGCCCCGGTTCGTTCTCGATCAGCCGATTATGGTGCTGGTACCCGGCGGCAAAAGGGATCTCGTAAGAATCGCCTCCATGAACGCCTTCCTCGAAGAGGTTCCCCTGATCCTTGTGCTTCCGGATACAAAGGAGGAGACGGCGGTACTGGGGCACACGCTCCGTCCCCGTTACGTGAGTTATCGCGATGGTGATTTCGAGGACGTGGCCGCTGTATTGGGCAGGATGCTTATGACAGAGGAGGAGGCGGCTTGAAGTGTGAGATTTGCGGGTGAGCCATAAGGAAGACAAAGCATAAAACCAAAAGGAGGAAGAGTAAGATGAGAAAGGCATTGAGCGTGTTCGTGATAAGCATGTTTGTGATGGGCATTCCGGCAGTCGTCTTTGCGGGCGAGAAGGCGCCCCAGAAGGTGGTGGATCTGGCCAATGCGGAGCTCGTCAAAATGGGAACCGATCCGATCATCGTGGATGCGGTGAAGGCGGAGAACGCCAAGGGCAAGACCCTGGACCAGATCAAGGACATGGACAAAAAGTGGATGGCCACCCCTGGCATTGCCGACTACATGAAGGCCCTCATGGATTGCAAGTGCGGCCAGCACCTGAGGGCCATCCAGAAGAGCAAGCCCTACTATGCCGAGATCTTCGTGATGGACAACCAGGGCGCCAACGTGGCCATGACCGACAAGACCTCGGATTACTGGCAGGGCGACGAAGCGAAATTCAAGGCGTCCTACAAGGGCGGCGCAGGCGCGATCCACATCAGCGACGTGAAGTTCGACGACAGCACCCAGGCCTACCTGGCCCAGGTATCCGTGCCTGTCAAGGACGGGGACAAGGTGATCGGCGCCATCACCATCGGTATCGATGTGGAGAAGCTGAAATAGGCTGTTGTTCATGGATCGTCTGTCACCGATCATTGTGAAGGGAGATGAAAAAATGAAGTGGACAAAGAACCTGAAGATAGGGACCAAGCTTGTCCTTGGCTTTTCCTTGATGATCCTGTTCATGGCAGCAATCGGCCTGGCTGGGTATCGGGGGGTGAACACCGTGAACGTGCTGTTGAGTGAGATCCTGCACGTAAACCTGCCGGGCCAGGGTTCCCTGATCGAGGCGGACAGGGACCTCCAGCAATTGCTGGTGGCGGAGCGCTCCATGATCTTCGCCAATGCCACCTCGGACGTGTTCAAGGGGTTGGTCCAGGAATACGAAGAGAACCTCAAGCAATCTGAAACGAGAATGGGAAAATATAAGGCCCTTGCCGTCACCCCGGAAGAGCGGACCCTGATCGCGGAGTATGAGAAGGCCAGGGAGGAATGGAAGGTCCTCTCCGGGAAGGTGGTAGAAGGGCGCAAGGCGGATACCCGCGAGGGCCGCAGGGAGGCCCTGGACCTGACCCTGGGCATTGCCAGGGAGAAGTTCGAGGCCATGCGGGAGAAGATCGACAAGCTCATCGAGATCAATCACAAACTTGCAGAGAAAGACGCGCAGGAGGCTGCGGCCACCTATAGGAACACAATCATCACCGTTCTGGGTGTCCTGGGGGTCGGTCTCCTTGCAGGCATCTTTCTCACCTGGTCGATCGGCAGGGGAGTGACAAAAGGCCTCAGGACGGCCATCGGGAAGTTGACCCAGGCATCCGAGCAGGTCTCTGCAGGCTCTTCTCAGGTGGCCTCTGCGAGCCATTCGCTGGCCGAAGGGGCCTCGGAGCAGGCGGCGTCCATCGAGGAAACCTCTTCCTCGCTGGAGGAGATGTCCTCCATGACCAAACAGAACGCGATGAATGCGGCCCAGGCGGATGGGTTAATGAAAGAGGCCAACCAGGTCGTCACCCGGGCCAACGACTCCATGGGGAGACTCACCAGCTCCATGGAGGAGATCAGCAAGGCCAGTGAGGAGACCTCGAAGATCATCAAGACCATCGATGAAATCGCCTTCCAGACCAACCTTCTTGCCCTCAATGCGGCCGTGGAGGCGGCCAGGGCCGGTGAGGCCGGTGCCGGTTTTGCTGTGGTCGCAGGGGAGGTGAGAAACCTGGCCATGCGGGCCGCGGAGGCGGCGCGAAACACGGCGGCACTGATCGAGGGGACCGTGAAGAAGGTGAAGGAGGGCTCCGAGCTGGTGAAGGGGACGAATGAGGCATTCACGGAGGTGGCGGCAAGTGCGGCCAAGGTGGGCGAGTTGGTGGGGGAGATCGCGGCCGCCTCCAGCGAACAGGACCAGGGGATTGAGCAGGTGAACAAGGCGGTGGCCGAGATGGACAAGGTGGTGCAGCAGGTGGCGGCCAATGCCGAGGAATCCGCTTCCGCCTCGGAAGAGATGAACGCCCAGGCCGTGCAGATGAAGGAGGTCGTCGTGGAACTCGTGGCCCTGGTGGGGGGCAGGAGGGAGAGCACAGACGTTCCGGCGAAAGAGTGCGGTATTCCCGCGGGCAGCGATGGGCCGTATGCGACAGACAGTGCGAAAAGGGAACCGGCAAGGAGTGTGAGTCGAGCGACGGTCAAGGCACCCAGAGGGAGAGAGGTCTTACCTTCTGGGGCCGGCAGGGAGGTGAGTCCCGAACGCGTGATCCCGCTGAATGAAGAGGAGTTCAAGGACTTCTGACCGGCCGTCAGATCCTTGCCTGGAACATCGTAAAGAAGAGGGACCCTGTGACGGGTCCTTCTTTGTTTTTGTCCTCTTCTGGCTTCCTCGAAGACCAGCCCGGAGTCGGCCCGCTTGCGGCCTCCGAGGTCCTGCCCTTTTCGAAAGACCCTTTTCTCTGAGAACAGCTTATAGCCTTGAGCCACTCCTTTTCGAAGGAAACGATGGTCGGGAAGTCTTGGATTTCCTGGGTAAGACGCAGTATAATACAAAAATCGGAGACCTTTGGCTGGGACAGGGTTCGGGGATCCGAGGCATGGCGTGAAACAGGGCCGGGACGGATGGTGATGGTGGAAGGGTCGCTCAAGCAGGATTACGTGGATATGAACCGGGTCGCCTATGCCGTGTTGGTTGCCTGCCTGGCGGCCGAGGCGCTTCTCTTCGTGCTGGACATTTTTCTCAATGTGGCTCAGTTCTGGTATTTCGAGAAGTTCGGGCAGCTGAGCAACGTGGCCCTTGAGAAGAGCTTCGGCACATGGTTTTCCGTGGTTCAGAATTTTGCCGTAGCCCTTACCGCCCTCATCCTATCCATCGGCTACAAAAGCATACTTGGGCAGCCGAAAAGATCCATGGGATGGTTCCTGGTGTCGGCCTTTTTTGCCTACGTGTCCCTGGACGACGACCTGATGCTCCATGAGCGGGTGGGTGGGACGGTGGGCCCGCTTCTCTTCGGGAAGGGTCCGGGAGGAGCGGTGCCTCTGCCCACCTATGAATGGATCTTCCTGTTCGGACCGTTCTTTGCCGCCTTTGGGATCTTCTTCCTGGTCTTCGTATGGAAGGAACTCAGGGACTCCAGAAAACGCACCATCTTTGTTTCGGGGCTCTTCCTCTGGGCCGTAGCCCAGCTTCTGGACGCATGGGAGGGAACAAGAAGTCCCTATGACTGGCTCCTGAGGTCGTGGGGGCTCAAGGAGATGGTTGTGCGCCACTCCTTCATGCTGGTGGAGGAGGTGTTCGAGATGCTTGGCTCCACTTTCTTTCTTTATCTTTTTCTGGGTCACGTGGGTTTTCTCTACTCGGAGAGGCGGATAGTCCTCGGGACGCCGGCAAACAGGGCCATGCCCGGGTCGTAGAAAGGATTAGGCTTGACAGG
>JAFGPH010000367.1 GCA_016926135.1 Deltaproteobacteria bacterium | reverse complement strand
GGAAAAACGGCGAGAAAGAGCAAAGGGAAAAGCACATTGCGGATGCCGATGAAGGCAATGATTTCGCGCCAATAGATGGGCCCGCGATTCTCGTAGTCCTCGCGAATGCGCGCGCCCAGCAGGATCATGAGCAGGGGCACGGAAATTGCCCCGACCTGCTGCATGGCCTTCACGAGCACGTCAGGAACCCGGTTCGTGAAACCCCCAAGGCAGATCAGCACGGCTGCCAGGGTCGTCAGGAGCACCGGGTGCAGCGTCTTCCGCCAGTCGACCCGCATGCTGCCCCTGAAAAACATGGGATAGGTGTTGAAGAAGAATGCAGGGAAAAGGAACGTCATCAGAAACAGGCGCGCCACGGCGCCCGAATCCGCTCCAAAGATCTCCGTTAGAATCGCCAGGGGAAAGAAGAGCGCATTCTGGTAGAAGCAGCACAGGCGAAACTCGCGGCGCAGGGAGGGACGCGCCGCGAAACCCGCGACAAGGCTCACGGGCACTATGGCGAGGGTAAAAAGAACCCAGACGATGGGCAGATGGTGCCATCCCGGCATGTCCGCAGGCCGGAATCGGCCTAAGACGACGACAAAGACCAGGCAGGGGAGCGCGAAATCGAGCGCGATGGCGCTCAGCGCGGGCATGGCGGCGGGCGTGACCACCCTGCGCGACCGAAGCACCCACCCCAAAACGCCCATCAGGAAGAGAATGAGAATGGCCTCAACGGCGGCCAGGACCGAGTGCATGCGACACCCCTTTACGAATTACGGCCTTTGGAAGAACCTGCTGCGGCGGGTGAACTTCAGCGGCTCTCTACCCTGCAAAAAAAGCAGGGATAAGACCCCGCCTTTGATGTTGGCTTCCCGAGATGCCGTTCTTCTCCCCGTCGCTAACCCTGCATATCCTTTTGGTTGAGGCTGCGCCGCGTCAAAGATGCACGAACACCCGAGAAGCCCGTTGGCTGAATAGCGTTCTGTTCTATTCCTTGCAAACTTCCTATCGGAGGCTGCAAACCCGACCCTGTCTGAATGAAAACACAAAAAGCGCCGGGTTTCCAAACCGGAGAACGGCCTTTCTAAGAAACAGTCACTACGGATTCCTGAACCTGACTCGTGCCATAGGAAAGAGAGAACACCCCCTCCGCCCTGTTGGAAATCATCTTGTAGCTCTGGATCAGGCGCAACCCCAGACCGGCAGCCAGTTCCCTGAAAAAAATGTTTTCGTTGACTCGATCCTTCTCAAAAAGCTTCTCCAGATTCTCAACACGGATTTTGAGAAGCTTTGTCGGTTCTTTGCATTCCGCGGAAGCGGAATATCCTTTTCGTCCCACGAGACTGGACCATCCGAAAACCTCCCCAGGATGATCGACGGTGTAAACCGTATGCGATGTTTCACCGAGGGTGAGATTCACACGGCCTTTCAGCAAGATGTAAAGTTGTCCGGCCGAATCGCCCTCTCTGAAAAGCAGATAGCCTTCTCTGTGCGTTTCTTTCTCCGCGATTTCCATGACCTGCTTCAGGAAGTCCTTACTCAACCCTTTCAGAAGATCCGACTGTTTCATATACATGTCAAACCCTCCTTTCTCCGGAACCGCCCGATCCAGTTACGGAAGGTGTTCCCGTTTATTGAAACTCCGCCACATGAAAACGAAGAAGAGCACAAACGATTGCTGAGAGAAGAATCCTTGATTTAGATATTTCTTGCCTCAGCCATCAACTTATCGAACTTCTCAACCTCAACCACAGGCGATGTTGTAAAGGCGATTCCCGTCAATTTGTTGAGGGCAATAGAAGTCATGAGAGCTTTTTCCGCATCAGGAAAATCCAACGTGAAAACAAGATCATGATCACCAAGGACAGCGTACATCGACACAACTTTTCCGCCATTTTTTTCCACCAGTTCGACTGCCTTATCGGTTCTGGCAGGACTAATCCCTTTCAACGCCTCCGAGGTATACTTCCCGAACATCATGAATATCGGCATATTCACCCTCCCTTTGTTTCATTCCGCGACTCAGGAATGCCCTTGCCCGGCATAAATCCATGGAAACTTCATTGCAGAATGACCGCGCTTTCAGGTCTGATCAGGGTTCCTCAAAGAAGAGCGTCTATCCTTTTTGAAGGTTTGGGATATGAAATCCCGCTCTATAAGGCGCCCACGGCGTATTCTTGCATGAGGCGCTCCAGCTGAGATATCTGCCGGCCGTTAAGTTCTCCGAATTCGACGCCGTATCGTTTCCACACAAATCCTCCCGCATTGGATGACGGAAATTCCTCCGATAGCTCGGAAACGGAAACTACCCGGAAGGGTATACCTTCCTCGAAAATGAGGAGGTCCTTTGTTGCTATGATCAGTTCTGTCGAATATTCGTCCAGGGGTCTCCCATTGGACATGTGCCGAAAAGCCAGGCCCCACCGCCCGATATCGACAATCGGCCAGTATTTTGGATCCTCAGACACCAAGGAAACCAATGCTGAAGCCGATAGGCGAAGTCTTTTCGCTCTGCGTCGCTCGAATGTCGTTTCCATGACCTACCCACACGGCCCTTGTGAAAACAGATTCCGGCACCCCCCCCGCACATGCCCTTCTCAGCCGCCTCAGCTCACCCCATTTGATGCCTAAGAACGGATCCGGATTCAGAAGCCTCCCTGAGAGCCATCCTCCATGAGTCCTCGGGAATAAGGCATACGGATCGACTCGTCGGCGTCCGCAACAAGAATGCTATTCACGCCCCCTCCAGGTCATTGTGTGTTCCGGGGCTTCGTCACGTTTCGGTTGAATCTGCACCTCACAGTCGGGAAAGAGGATGTGAAGACATGCGACCAGAAGCTCGTCAATTTGCTCTTCCCGAGTGCGATGGGACAGGTCGGCTATTTCTTCCATATCGAGCCTCTTCTCGGCGGGCAGGGTTTGAATTCCAAACAAGCCGCTTGTTCAGGGTTAGATTCCACCCTTTGTCCCGGGGGCTCGTATCATAAATACAGGCACATGGGCGGCACGAAGGATCCTATCCGCGACGCTTCCTCTCACCCACCGCGTCACCCCGGAACGTCCGTGCGTTGCTATGACAATGAGATCGATCTGGTTCTGCTCGGCGCAGTCGATGAGACTTTCCGTTACCCTCCCCGCAAGCACCTCCGCGCGCAACGCCGTTCCCACATTTGGAAGTCTTTTCATGACCTTTTCGAGATAGTCTTTCGCTGAGGATTTCCTGACTGCTTCCTGTTCCGCTAATTTTCGCGGGTCGAAATATTCATCCCTATGGGGAAAGATCACCGGCTCCACCACACACGCCAAAATGACATCACTCAGGGAAAAAGCCTTCAAAAAAGCCTCCACATGGGGGATAACGCACTCGGCAAGCTCTGAGCCATCCAAGGGAACCATCATTCTCTTGTACATTGCCCTTTTCTCCTTTGTTTTTTAAGGATCGAGCAGGATGAGGATTTCTCCCACGACCGGCCTTTTTTTCAATGAGCCGGTTTATCTTCCTGGCAGTAGGGCCGCCAGCAACACTCCATCTCACTGCAGCCCTCCTGTCCCCTTCGGAAACAGTCGATGTTCCCCTCCACGCGCTGAATGCTCCGGATCAGAACCGTAATGTCCACGGAGCTTGAGTTCCTGGTGGAAGCTTTTCCCCTCCTTAGGAGCGCCGAGGCTCCTTCATTGGGGTTCATGAGGTGTCGGGATCTTTCCCGCATGTCTCTCGAGTCCATAAAAGGCTACCTCACGGATTACAGTTCCTCCGGACCGCCCAAAAATTTTCATGCATAGCGGAATCGGGTTTGAGGTATTATCCCTCCCCGCGCCCGGCCGTGTCCATAGATGGATAACCTCATTTTTCTGGGAGAAAAACCCATGAGGATAAGGTTCCATCCCGATCATTTGGGGGGAAATTCTATTCTTTCCAGAGATCCACGTCGATGAGACCTAGCTTTGCGGCATAGCGGACCAATTCGTGAGAACTGCCGAGACCGAGCTTGCTCATGATGCTGGAACGGTGGTTTTCAACGGTTTTGGGGCTTATAAAAAGCCTTTCGGCAACTTCCTTGGAAGAGAGACCTTCTGCCAGCAGCCGCATCACCTCCTGCTCCCGTGGCGTGAGGGTCCCGTAAGCGGCGTCCGTGATTTTCGTGTCCTTTTCAGGAAATTCCATCAGTCTCTTGACCACCTGCTGGGAGACGGAGCTGTCCAGGAAATGCTCCCCTTCTGAAACACACCGAAGCGCATGCAAAAGCCTTTCAGAGGCCGACTCCTTGGTCATGTACCCGACGGCGCCGGCGCGAAAGGCCTCGGCGATGTAGTCGATCTTGGAGTGCATGCTGATGATCATGATCCGCGTCCCGGGCAGGAGTTGCCGTATCTCTCTGACCAGTTCAATGCCGCTCTGATCGGGAAGGGATATGTCGACAAGCATTAGATCGGGCCTGAGATCCCTGGCCAGCCGAAGTCCTTCCCGGGCGGTTCCCGCCTCCGCCGCTACCTCAAATCCTGCTTCACGGCCTATGATGGTCTTGAGGCCCTCCCTGAACAGGGGGTGATCATCCACGATCAGCAGAGTTTTCTTTCTTTGCACCCTCTTTCTCCTTGTGCGGGATCCGGATCGCGATTCGCGTGCCCTTTCCGGGACTGGACTTGACGTCTATGGAACCCCCGAGCCACCTGACCCTTTCTTCCATGCTGCGAAGTCCCATGCGTCTCTCACGGGTGAGGGAGCGCCGCCGCTCTTCCACGTCGAACCCCTTTCCGTCGTCCAGGATACGAAGGATGATGTCGGGGTGGGAGGCTACGAGCCGTAGAAACACGTGAGAGGCCTCTGCATGCTTTCTCACGTTGATAAGACCTTCCTGCACAAGACGGTACAGGTTGATCTCCGCATCGGAATCCAGGCTCAGCTCGTCCATCCCCGCGCAGGTAAATTCCACGGCCAGGCCGCTCTTTTGGGAAAACTCCTCGCAATACTGATACATGGATTGCACCAGGCCCAGTTGATCCAGGCTCGGCGGCCTCAGGTCATAGGCCAGATCGCGCACGGCGGAGATGGTCTTCTGAATGACCCCGGAAAGATCCGAGACCTGTTTCTTCAATTCGGCCGAGATCCCCGGCAATGAATACAGGAGGGTGTCCAGCCCGATCTTGACAATGGAAAGGTCCTGGGCCACACGATCATGGAGCTCGAGGGATATGATCTGTCGCTCTCTCTCGTGGGCCTGCATGAGTTCCTGGCTGAGGACATGAATCCGCTCCTCCGCCTGCTTTACGCCGGAGATGTCCTGGATGGTGGAGCGAATCCCGACGATTTGCCCTTCCTGACTCCTCACAAGACGCTCTTCGATCAAGACAGGGACAGGGGTCCCGTCCTTTTTTCGAAAGGTGCGTCCGAAGGGGATGCCGACGGGAACTTCGCCGGAAAGTTTTGCCCTCAGACGGCTGCCTGCTTCCTCCTCGGCGACGAATTCCCACATGTAGCGGCCGACCACTTCTTGCGCCGTGTATCCCATCATGTCCAGTTCCGTTCGGTTGACCCGTGTAATTCTTCCATCCGTGTCTATCTCGTGATAGCCGACGGGCGCATTGTCATAGAGATCCCTGTATCTCTCTTCGCTCGCTTTGAGCGCTTCTTCCCTGCGGATCCGCTCGGTAACGTCGGTCAGGAAACTGACGGTAGCCGGCCTGTCCTGCCAACTGCTCAATACCGCGTTCACTTCAACCCAGAAGGAATCTCCTTTCCTGTTCAGCATTCTGAATACGTAAGGACCCGAACTCGCCTTACCGCTGAGCCTCTCGAGATAACGCGCATAAACCATCTTCCGATCATCCGGGTGGATGAAATCGATGAAGGGCCTGGAGGTCAGTTCTTCCGCAGTGTAGTGCGTCGATTTCAGCGCATTCGGATTCGCGAAGGCGATCATCCCATCCTGTGCCACGATGATGGATTCATTGGCGTTCTCGATGATCAGGCGGTAATTCATTTCGCTGGCCCGCAGGGCTTCCTCGGTCAATCGGCTTTTGGTGATATCCCGGATGATTTCGACATAACCCCTGACCGAGCCGTCGGAAGTCTTCCGCGCTGCGGCAATCGTCTCTGCGGGAAAGGAGGCGCCGTCCTTGTGCACATAACTCCGTTCCGTTTTGCAGGTGCCCTCGGTGGTGGCGAGCGTACGGATCTTGTCCTCGAACGCACGGAAACTCTCGTCCGACCCGTAAATGATTCTGACGGACCGCCCCTCCACTTCGCTCCTCTCATAGCCAAAGAGGCTCAGGAATGCCTGATTGCAGGAGAGGATTCTCCTTTCCGGGTCAAGCTCCAGAATCGCGTCGGAAGAGGCTTCCACGAGGGTCCGGCGCCTTTCCTCACTCTCCGCCAATGCGGTTTCAAGCCGCTCCCGCTCGGCAGATTCCTTCTCAAGTCTGGCGACGAGTCGCTGCAATTCCCCTGGGGTCGGCTTCCCGATCATCGGCTAATCCCTGATCATTTCAAAGGCTTTCAGTTCCATATTTTATGATACCACATTACGGAGTGTAGCGGTAGCGCACCCTTTTTTCTGCTATACTCCGTATCCTTCCATCACCGAGGAGGTCTGATCCATGGGCAAGAAATCCCTCTTGGCCGCCGTCGTGCTTTTCGCGGCCGTCGCGGGTTCCTTGGGGCTGTACCTGACCAACCGGCCGATCAAATCCCGGCCCCCCATCCCGGTCGGCGCCGATGCGAGTCTTCAGGAACACGGCAAGCTCTTCCAGCGAGGAGTCGAGAAGGTCACGGACCGCGTTTACGCAGCCATCGGATACGGGATCTCCAACTCGATCATGATCGAAGGAAACGACGGCCTGATCATCGTCGACACCATGACCACCCTGGAGGAAGCCGCCGAGGTCCTGGGCGAGTTCCGCAAGATATCCGACAAACCCGTCAAGGCGATCATTTACACCCACAGCCACCCGGACCATGTGCTGGGCGCCGAGGCCTTCACCGTCGGCGGGCGACCGGCCGTTTACGCCCATGAGACCACCGCGAGCCACGTCAAGCGGCTCCTGACGGAGATCGGCCCGGTCGTCGGCATGCGTTCCATGCGTATGTACGGGAATTTTCTGTCGCCCGGCCAGGTGCAGAACGTGGGCATCGGCCCGTTCGTGGGCATGAACCCGGAGAGCCGTGTCGGCTTTGTCGCCCCCACCCGGACGTTCTCCGACACCCTGGAGGACGAGGTCGCCGGGGTCAGGTTCAAGCTGATCCACGCCCCAGGCGAGACCGACGACCAGATCGTCGTCTGGCTGCCGGACCTGAAGGTTCTGATCCCCGCGGACAATTTCTACTGGGCCTTCCCCAATCTCTACACCCTTCGCGGCACATCGTTCCGATCCCTGAAGAACTGGTACCAAAGCCTGGACAAGATGCGGGACCTCAAACCCGAGTACCTCGTCCCCTGCCACACCCGGCCGATCAATGGCGCCGGGCGCATC
>JAFGPH010000366.1 GCA_016926135.1 Deltaproteobacteria bacterium | reverse complement strand
TGTCCATGTCGTGCTCGACGATCAGCAGGGTGATGCCCTTCCCGGCTCTCCGGATCAGGTCGGCGAAATCGGCCGATTCCTCTGACGTCAATCCGCAGGCGGGTTCATCCGGCAGAAGGATCTTGGGATTGGGCCCGGACCCATGAGCTACTCCAGCACCACGGCTTCGATCTGGTCAACCATCTGGAAGAGGCGATCTGTCGTAAGCAGGGTCCCTCCCACCTCCAGCATGAGGCTGCGATCCAGACGTAGTTGATGGGGATCATAGAGCCCTTCTTTCGGAGCGAGAAATAATCATAGATGTTCGTATCCAGGACGAGCTTCAACTCCAGTCCCTTTCATCGAACTCGCGCAGGCCTTCCGAGGCTCTTCTCATCCTCTCGGCCTCTTCATGGGGAAGCCACCCCGCAAGCTCGCGAATCACCTGTTCTCTGCCTTTTGCGAGACCGAGTTTTTCATCCAGGGCATCGATGATAGAAGCCGATTTCGATTTCCCGGCCTTATGTGCGGCCTTCCGAATGCACGCCTCTTTCTCCGGCGGAATCTTCAGGCTCAGGGGCATATTTTTTCCCTCCTTGTATCGCCTCTTGGATAATTGTATCACAAGCGATAACGGAAGGTCACTGGACAGGTTAGACCCCGATGATTGACTTGGGGAGGAGGTTTCACTATTTTTTTGGGGGGAGATGCTTCTCAATCCGAAGGAGGCCCGAAATGGAGCTCAAAGATCGTATAGCCGTTGTTACGGGGGCAGGAAGGGGCATTGGGCGGGCCATCGCCATGCTCCTTGCGCGCGAAGGGGCGGCCGTTGTGGTGAACAGCCTCACCAAGGCTTCCGCGGAAAAGACGGCAGAGGAAATCAAGGGCATGGGTTTTTCCGCCCATTCCTTTCCCGCGGACGTGACCTTGCGACAGAATGCGTTCGCCCTGGTCGATTGGGCTGCCGCCACCCTGGGCGGCATCGACATCCTGGTGAGTAACGTGGGGTTTGCCTCGCACATGCTCGTAGAGGACATGCCGCCGGAGGTGTGGGACCGGTTCATCAACGTGAACCTGACCACCCACTTCAATCTGGCCAAGGCCGCGCTTCCCCACATGATCGAAAAGAAATACGGCAAAATCGTTTTCATGGGTTCCATCGCAGCCCGGAGGATCAGCGGGCTCGGCTCTGCCGACTATACCGCCGGCAAGCACGGGACCACTGGGCTCATGAAGCATCTGGCCTATGAAGTGGCAAGGTACAACATCAACGTGAACATGGTGAACCCCGGCACCACGGTCACGGACATGACGCTCGCCACCTCCACGGAGGAGGAAAGGGAGACCCTGGCCCGGGAATACCCGCTGGGCCGGCTGTCCCTTCCGGAGGACATCGCCGAGGCCGTGCTCTTCCTGGTGAGCGAGAAATCAAGGCAGATCACGGGCCACTCCATCGATGTGGAATCAGGCGCCCTCATCATGTTCAGCACCGGCTACTCTAAAGGTATCCGGCGACGCGATGAAACCAGCAAGCGCAGGCTGGCCGAGTGGGAGGCCGCCCGCCATAAACCATGAGGCGGGTGGATTCGCCGGAGGGTCTCAAACACACTGGATGAGTCCCTGTCTTCCGCAGAGATACGGATCATCGAGCTCCAGGAAAAGTTCCCGGATGCCCCTTTTGAGAGGTATTGACGGGTGACAAGACAGACCTTGATTTCATTGATAATAGAGGGATTTTCTGCCTTTGCCTCCTCCCCCTGGCGAGAGTCATGCATTTCCTGATTGATGAAGATTTGCCTCGCTCGACCGCCGATTTTTTGAGACGTTACGGACACACAGCGGTTCTGCTGCGCGATATTGGCCGAAGGGGAGCCAAGGATGACGAAATTGCAGCTTACGCCCTGTCTGGAATAAGAGGAAAAACATGAGATTTCAACCATTTGGTTGTTTTGGGATGACTCTGACTCACAACCCTAAGGCTATGACGTTCGAATCCTTTCCCCGCGGCAACGCAAATGCTTTCAGGCTTGTACGTGAATGCAATACAATATGGCCCGCGTGTGAAGGAATGCCCATCCTATCATTGAAAAGTCAACATCATATGTTGACTTTTCAATGATGATTTGCTACTCTTTCAGCATGGATCTGATCGACAGAAAACTGGATGTCAAGCATGTGAAGGGGTTGATCGACATCTTCCCGGTGGTTGCCATACTGGGTCCGCGCCAATGCGGAAAGACAACCCTGGCCAAGCAGTTTCCCTATACCCACTACTTCGATCTAGAAAATCCCAGGGATCTCGCAATGCTTGAGCATCCGCAGCTTGCTCTTGATCCCCTCGATGGAATGATCGTCATAGATGAAATCCAGCAAAAGCCCGACCTTTTCCTGCTCCTCCGCTTTCTCGTGGACCACCACCCGGAGCAGCGATACCTGATCTTGGGAAGCGCATCCAGAGACCTGATTCGACAGAGTTCCGAGACCCTAGCGGGCAGGATTGGGTACTTTACTCTAGGGGGATTGCGCATCTCGGACGTCGGAACAGACAGCATCCGCAGACTGTGGCTGAGAGGAGGGCTTCCCAGGTCTTATCTCATTCATGACGATGAGGGTAGCGCCATCTGGAGGGAAAACTACATCGCCACCTTTCTGGAACGCGACATACCCCAGTTGGGAATTGGGATCCCGGCAAAAACCTTGGGCCGGTTTTGGACCATGCTGAGCCACTACCATGGTCAGATGATCAACTATTCGGAGCTGGGTCGCAATTTCGGGATTTCCTACATGACGGCCCGGCGGTATTTGGACCTCCTCGAAGGGACTTTCATGATCCGCCAACTGAGACCCTGGTTTCAAAACGTTGGCAAGCGACTTGTGAAACGACCCAAACTGTATTTCAGGGATTCGGGGGTCTTTCACACGCTGATTGCGGTTAGGGAGTCGAAGGACCTGCTGGCCCATAACAAGTTGGGGGCCTCCTGGGAAGGGTTCTCCCTTGAAAGCGTAATTCGGAGCATCGGGAAGAGGGAAGAGGATCTTCATTTCTGGAGCACACACAGCGGGTCCGAAATAGATCTCTTCTGGCAACAAAACGGAAAGAACTGGGCAGTCGAATTCAAATACATGGATGCACCGAAGCATACCCGCTCCATGGCAGCGGTTTTGGAAGACCTTGAACTTGAACATCTGTGGATTGTCTATCCAGGAAATAGCGAATACCGTCTATCAGCGAGAATCACGGTCAAGCCCCTCGCCAATGTTGCAGACCCGTGGGAGTACGCCATCCCTTGAGTAACAACCCGTCAGGGCACCCGCAGATGCCCGATCCATATGACCGATTCCATGTTTCTTTTCGTGGCATTGAAGAGTCGCTTGTCCCCTGTGACCCATGGTGCTCCCGTAGTTTTTGAAAGGGCAAGGTAGGCTGAATCATAGCAGCTCCTGCCTGATTCAGTGGCAACGGAGAGGATCGATGCGGAGAGATCACTGCATGGAGTTCTGCCGACATCCAGACGCAGGAAATTCTGGACAGCGGCGTCCCGGTCCTCCAGGACGATCCGGCCGGTCCTATCCGCTACCCACATGGCATTCACGAATTCCCAGTCAATGAGTGAGGGGGCATGGAGCGTGATCTCATCCCTCATGAATGCATTACAAGAGGTTCGACTGAGCGCGGTTCATGCGCTCCAAAATGTTCTTCACCCGGGCCCGGGTGTTGATGAGGTACGGGATTTCGGGCTGCTTCGGGTAGGGCATAGGGTCCCATTCGGCGAGCCTCACCCTCACAACCGTCCGTTCCACATCCCCGTCCTCCTCCTCAAGGAACCCCTCCAGCATGGCCACGTAGGCATCCAGCGTGTCCATGGCCTGCCTCAGGTACTTCTCTACATCGGGACGGCCCGTTACGACCACCCGATGGCCGGGACAGAGCACCTCGGCATCCAGGGTCATCAGGGTTTCCAGGGACCGGCGGTAGGCATCGTAGTCCACCACGAATTGAGGCTGGATGTAGCCTGCCGTGTCCTCGTCTCCCAGGGCCTCGGAACCGATGAGGATCCTTCTTTCTGGAATCCAGTAGCTCATAAAGTCCCAGGTGTGGCCCGGCGCATGGATCGGGTGTACGCTCACCTCCGGGCCGACCTGAATCGCCTCGTTCCCCGTGAGTCTCAACTCCACATCGAAGGGATCGAAAGGGTCTTCGGCCGAAGGCTCCAGCCCGTATTCCCCGGCCAGGACCGCCGCCGAGTCGCGGTTGAGATCCCGGATCCGTTGCAAGGCCGCGGGCCGCGCCAGGATCTCCCCGATCCTGGGTGAGCCGCCGATCCTGAGTTCCGGCCAGATGCGCTTGAAGGTGCTTGCCGCCCCCACGTGATCGAAGTGGGAATGCGTCAGAAAAAGATGGCTCGGCCGGCGGTCTCCCAGGACCCCCCGGATATCCCGCACATAGAGATGGGCGATGAAGCTCAATCCTGCGTCGAACAGAATGGGGTGCAGCCCGTCCAGAAGGTAAACATGCGCGGCCGAAGAACCTGTGACATAGAAACCTTCGGTGATTTTTCCCTCTGAATAGATGTGCATCTACCAGTACCAGTCGGAACCCACACCCACCTCGGAAATCACCTCCTTCACCCCCTGGACCTGCCGCGCAACCAGGGCAATGGCATCGCTGGCCTTTCCCGAGGCTGCGTTTCCCTTGATCTCCACCTTTCCGCCTTCAGCCACGACGTTCACCAGAGCGGCCTTGGTCCGTTCATCCTTGGCCAGGGCAATCCAGACCGCACCGGCCAGGAGGAGATCCTCCTGGACCTGCAGAGAAGACTGGGTGATCTGGAATTCAGGCATCTCCACCATCCGGGAGAGGGTGAGGCAGGCACTGTCGACGCCCACGCGGTCCAGATTCAGGACTATGTCGTAGAGGTAAGGGTCGTCCCATTCCACGCCGTAAAGGAATTGGGCCCACTTCCGACGTTTTTTGTCGATCTTTTCGATATAGGCGATTGCCTCTTCCCTGCCGCACTTCATCTGCTCCCTGGCGGCCCGGATACGGAATTCCATACCGGCAATGACGCGCGCCCGAAGGACATGGGAGATATTGCCCAGAAGAAAATGCCCGGCACTCCCATGATACACCAGGTTTCCTTTTTCGGCCTTCTGAAGCAATACGGCCGTAAGGCATTTGATATAAGCCAGCCGCTTCCCGGGCATTTGCTGCCAGAAGTGGGGCGGTTCGCCCAGGGCCGCGTTCACCTCCTCCTCCGAAATGCCATAGGTCTTGGCTGCCTCCGCAAGTGCTTCTTCCCGGCTCAACACCGGGTAGCTGAGTTGTTTTCCAATACCCTCCGCAAGTGCCTTGCCTCCGCTGAAAGTCCCCCTGGAAATCGTGATGATGGCCATGGTTGTCCTCCGGGAAAATGGGTGATGCAGATCTCTCGGGAAAGAACCCGCCGGTTCAAGGAAAGACCGACCGGCCCGCGAACCTTGGACCCTGTCGATACAACCATTATAGAAACCTCGGAATTCGGCTGTCAAGCGCCGCCCGTCCCAAAGTCGCGAACACAGCTCTCCCATTGACGAAACCTTATAGCGTCCTTAGTTTTTTCTAGTAGGTCGGAAACCATCTCGAAATCGTAAAGGGAGGCGCACATCATGGCAGCAGTGACGTTTAAAGGGAGTCCCGTTTCATTGTCCGGCAGCGAAGTGAAGGTGGGGCAGCAGGCCCCGGATTTCAAGGTGCAGAAGAACGACATGTCCGATTACACCCTGGCATCGGCGCAGGGGAAGACCCGGATCCTTGCCTCGGTCCCGTCCCTGGACACCCCGGTCTGCGACCTGGAGACCCGCAGGTTCAACCAGGATGCGGCCTCCCTGCCGAACGTGGAGATTGTCGTGGTCAGCATGGACCTGCCCTTTGCCCAGAAGCGCTGGTGCGGGGCCGCCGGTGTGGACAAACTGATCACGGCGAGCGACCATCGGGATGCTTCCTTTGCCCGCAATTACGGCGTGTTGATCACCGGCGGGCCTTTGGATCGCCTGAGCGCCAGGGCGGTCTTCGTGATCGGGCCTGACAACCGGGTGAAGTACGTGGAATATGTCAAGGAGATTGGCGAGCAGCCCAACTATGAAGCGGTGCTGGCGGCTCTGAAATAGGGGGATGCCAGGAGCCGGAGGGAACGGTATGGCTCTTTCAGTTCCATCCTATGTGGGCCGTTTCGTAAATGCGGTTACGTATTCGGCGCAGTCTGTGTCGCTGCGTTTCGTTGATCGTGAAAGAAAGAAAATTTCACCACCCGCTCCGCTAGAGGCACAGAGGACACAGAGGGT
>JAFGPH010000365.1 GCA_016926135.1 Deltaproteobacteria bacterium | reverse complement strand
CGCCGCAACTCGGTGGACATGGGCCGGTTTACCATAGAGGGTTCCCGGCCGTTTGCCAGTCTCAAGCCCTGGGCCGCCCTGAAGATCATAGGTCGACAGGGTTACGGTCTTCTCTTCAAGCGTGCCAAGGAGAACACGGAGGCCTTGAAGCAGACCCTGGAGGGTTCCGGAAACTTTGAAATCCTCAATACCCCGGAGCTCTTCATCCTCATCTATCGCTTCGTCCCCCGGCATGTGAGGGAACAGATCCAGGAGTGGCAGGCCAGGAATAGGTCGGCGGGAAAGGGAAAAAGGGACATGGAAAGGAGCATGAGAAAAGTCAATTATATCATCAATGCCTTGAACATCAAGCTCCACAAGGCGCTCCGGCTGGATGACACGACCTTTGTCTCCCGCACGACCCTCGAGTCCACACGCTACCGCCCCCAGAACATCTCGGTTTTGAGGGCATGCCTGATCAATCCCCTCACTGACCAGGACATCCTGGAAGAGGTTGTGGAGACCCAGAATCGCCTCGGTCTGGAACTGTGGCCCGAGTTTGAGGCGGCCTACAGGAAGGTGGTCGGCAACATGCGATTCTCGGGAAGCTGACCCTCCAGGTTGCACCGTGCATCGTCTCACAGGCATCGTAGAAATAGTTGCGGCCTGTACGACCACCCCCCAAGGCCCTCTGCGCTGCCGATAATGACTTTTACGAGGGTCGTAGGGAGGATCACCAGGAAGGGAAACGTTTCCAGAATTCCTTATCTTGCTCCTGCCACCGGGGACCGAACTTTTTCTCGTAATAGGCACCCAGCCTATCCATCCAGCGCCACCAGAAAGGCGCCCCCTTTTCCTTGGCCTCCAGTACGTCCTTGAGATAGGTCTCGATGCTTGCCATCTCGTCCTTGGGGAGATAGGACGCTGCGCCCTCTTTGAAGGACCTGATCGTGTTCTCGACGCTCAGGGCGTGTGCCGTGAGCATGACGGGGATCACCTTCTTTTTTCTGGCGATTGCCAGAAGCCTGTATCCGTCGACGCCCATGATATCCAGGATAGCCATATCGAAGGGCTGGCTTTCGAGTTGGTGCTTGCCTTCCTCGAAGGTGCTTGCCTTCACGACATGACACATGGGCAACAGAAGCTCCAGTGTGTCGAGTATGTCGGGTTCGTCATCGACGACGAGAACCCTCTTGCCATCCAGCAGATTCGTGTCGGACATGATCATGCCTCCTTGGTGGAAAGCTGGCCGCCGGGAGCGCCCGGCGGGTGTCTCGCTCCATCAGCGCAACTCATAGTACAATTCTCCCTTCCGGGCAAGGGTTTCGTTCGCATTACCCCTTTTCCTTCCTGGTTCCCCGGAGTTCTTCCCCCTGGTGCGTGTACCAGTCAATCTGCCTGCAGATTCCTCGGATGATCCGGACCTCTCTGGCCCGTAATGGAAACCGGGAGAGAAAGCGGCGGATATTGAGCATCCAGTGCTCCGGGTTCTGGGGGTTGATGAACCCGACCTTCATGAGCACGCCCTGAAGGTGAGCGTACATCCCCTCCAGTTCGAAGCGGTTGGCAAGGCGTGGAACCGTTTCCGTGGTGGTCTCCCTGCTGGCCAGAAAGATCTCATAGGCCATGACCATGACCGCCTGGGCCAGATTCAGGGACGCAAAGGAGGCCGTGGGAATGGTGGCGATGGTGTGGCAGTAACGCAGGTGGTCGTTGGAGAGGCCCCGGTCTTCGGGTCCGAAGAGAATGGCGACCCGGTTTGTCTTGGAGATGGGAATCAATTCCCGGGCGAGACGACGCGGGTCGGCGAGGGTCGGCCGGTGGGTTCCGGTGCGGGCGGTTGTTCCCACCAGGTACTGAAATGGCCCGATGGCGCTCAGAAAATCCTCAAAAACCTCCATCTCTTCGATGAGGTCGATGGAAGGGCCTGTGGCCATCTTGAGGACGCGGGTGAGATCACACCGTTTGGGATTTACCACCAGGAGGCGTTTCAGGCCCATATTGACCATGGCCCGCGCCGTGGACCCGATGTTTTCCGATATCTGTGGTTCTACGAGAATGACGGCGATGTTGTCCAGTCTAAGGGTATCCAATTCGGTGATCGCTCCGGCGTCCGGGTCGGATTGACAACGATAAAATCTTAATATAGCCTAAATGCCATGAAAAACAAAACAAACACCAAGGAGGCAAAAATGTTTCGCAAGAAGTGTCTTTTCATGATTACCCTCTTCTGTGCGGGTCTGTTTGTTCCTGTAATATCGGCCCTGGCTGCCGAAGGGGGTCTTCGTTACAGCATCATGGTTTCCAAGTTCGAAAACCGTTCCAACTGGCGCGGCCAGTGGGATCTGGGTGACGCCTGGGGTGCCGTGCTCACGGACAGCCTCATGCAGACAGGGAAATTCATTGTCCTGGGTGAGAAGGACATGAGGCAGGATGCCATGGAGGAACAGGACCTGGCGGCCAGCGGGAGGGCAGCCGGTGGCGGGAAGACGGTGGTCACCGGGCAGATGACCCCGGCTCAGTTGCTCATCAAGGGTGACATCACCCATTTCGCCGACGCCACGGAAGGGGGCGGAGGCGGTATCGGTATTGCCGGTTTCAGGATCGGGGCCGGAGGAAGCATGGCCGAAATCAATACCGTGCTCTATATCGTCGACTCAAGTACGGGGCAGGTGCTGGCATCCAAGAAGTGCTACGGCAAGGTATCGGAGACGGGTCTCTCCGTAGGGCTCTCTCGCCACGGGTTTTCCGGGGATGTGGGAGGTTTCAAGAAGACCAACGCCGGCAAGGCCGTGGAGCAGGCGGTCGATGAGGGAGTGGGTTTCCTCATGGAGAAACTCCCGGAGATCCCGTGGACAGGGGACGTCATCCTGGTCAAAGGGGACAAGGTCTACATCAACCGGGGCAGCAGGGAGGGCGTGAGCGTGGGGCAGACCTTCCAGGTGGGGAGATCCGAGATTCTGCGGGACCCCAAGACCGGCGAGGTGCTGGACCAGAGCATGGAGAAGGCCGGAACGATCGAAGTGATCAAGGTGAAGGAGAAGATCTCAATCTGCAGGGTCACCCAGGGAAGCGGCATTGCCAAAGGGATGACCGTCATGAACCCGTAGTAGAGGATCCGGTGACGAGAATGAATCCGCTCAGAATGGGTGTTGTGGTGATGACAGCGGCGGCTTTCCT
>JAFGPH010000364.1 GCA_016926135.1 Deltaproteobacteria bacterium | reverse complement strand
GCAGAAGACGGTGGACGGCCCTTCCAAGAAGGACTGGAGGGGCGGGCGCGCCGCTGCAGTGAACATCATCCCATCGACCACCGGCGCAGCCAGGGCGGCGGGCGAAGTGCTCCCTGCGGTGAAGGGGAAACTTACCGGCATGTCGTTCCGGGTACCGACTTCGGACGTCTCCGTGGTAGACCTGACCTTCAGGTCCGTGAGGGACAGTTCGATCGAGGAAATCGACGGCCTGCTCAAGAAGGCGTCCCAAACCTACCTCAAGGGATACCTCGGGTACACGGAAGAGGAACTGGTCTCAACCGATTTCATCCATGACAGCCACTCCTCCATCTACGACTCCCTGGCTACCCTCCAGAATAATCTGAAGGGGGAGAAGAGGTTTTTCAAGGTCGTCTCCTGGTATGATAACGAGTGGGGCTACTCCATGCGCGTGGTGGATCTTCTGCGGCACATGATCGGCAAGAAGTGACGGCTTCGTAAAAACCCATCTGCTGCATTGCGCTTCATCGTTCAAAGCCACTGGAGGGCCGCGATCGAGGCTATAACCGCAATGGCTCCATAGTCTGCCCGGGAAAGGCGGAACTCCCGCATGGAGGTACAAGGCCCGCCCCGGTATCCCCTGGCCTCCATGGCGGTAGCCAAGTTGTCCGCCCTTCGGAGGGTGCCGAGTATCACGGGCCACATAAGCGAGGTGACGGCCTTTGCCCTTTGCAGTAACGGGCCGGTGCCGTAACTCGCCCCCCTGGACAACTGGGCCATCTTCACCCTGTCCATTTCTTCCCTCATGGTCGGCACGAACCGCATGGCCATGGAGATCATCAGGGCGAGGTCCTGGGAGCGCGTCCTCATGAAAGGAAGGGGCCGGAGGAGGGCCTCGACCCCTCCGACCATCTCTATGGAGGAGGTGGTCATGGTTAACACCGACGCCCATGCGAGGAGAAGGGCGAATCTCCAGGTCACCAGGGTCCCCCCGTGCAAACCCTCGTAGGTAACGGTCACCCTCCACGGCGGAAACGGGGGAAGAGGTCTTCCTTCGGTAAAGGCCAGGTGAAGGACGAAGAGGAGGACAAGAAACCCGGTTGCGGGTCTGAGGGAGCCGTAGAGACGACGGAACGGCAATCCTGCTGCACGGTACATCCAAAGGAGAAAACCGCTCAGGGCCGCCAGCGCGAAGAGCGACCCGCTCAGGATGAGGAAGCTGATGCCGATGACGGAGACGATCTTGACGCGGGGATCCAGCCTGTGCGCAACCGACTCACCCTCAACATACATTCCGGTATGGTACACCTTCGAGTCCTCACACAGGTCCACAGTCTCTCAGCCCAGCAGCTCCCCTGATTCCCGGGCCTGCAAAAGCCCCATGATCCGCCTGCAGGCCTCATCCACATCACAGACAAGAGGGTCGATGGGCAGGCCCATGTCCTTCAGCCTCCACATCAGCTCGGAGACCCTGGGCACAGCCAGACCGATCTCCTTCAGCAAACGGAACCTCGCGAGGATGCCCGCCGGGGCTTCATCGCAGAGGACCCTGCCCTCCTGCATCACCAGGACCCTGTCCGCGTAAACCATGTCGTCCGGGTCATGGGTGACATGCACGATGGTCAGCCCCTCTCGGTGCAGGCGAAGCAGGATCTCGATGACACGCGCTTTCGCCGACGGGTCCAGATAGGCCGTGGGCTCATCCAGGACGATAGTTCGGGGATTCATGGCCAGAACCCCTGCCAGTGCCACGAGCTGTTTCTCTCCGTCGGAAAGCAGATGGGGTTCTGCCTTGGCATATCGGCTGATCCCCACCGCGCCCAGCGCCTCGGCCACCCTGGTTCGGACCTCCCGGGGGGGCAGGTTCAGATTTCCCGGCCCAAAGGAGACATCCTCCTCCACGGTCATTCCCACGAGTTGGTTGTCCGGGTTCCCGAAGACCATGCCTACCCTCTGCCGGATCTCCGGCACAACGGGACGGTCCTTCGTGTTCATCCCGTCCACAAACACATCCCCCACCGAAGGCCTCAGAAGGGCGTTGAAATGGCGGATGAGGGTCGTCTTGCCGCACCCGTTCGGTCCTACCAGGATGACATATTCCCCCTCCTGAATGGAGAGATCCATCCCTCTGAGCACCGGCGACCCACCCTCCTCGTAACGGTATGAGAGATTACGCACTTCGATCATCGTGCACTCCTATATCCTGATTCTTCCCTTCATCCTGCTGACAAGCAAGGCCCCGGCCACAATCTTCAGCGCATCTCCGGCCAGGAAGGGTAGCGCCCCGACCAGGAAGGCCTTTTGCAGGGTGAGCCTGGCCACCAAAGAAAGCTGGAGGACACCAAGAAGGTAAACCACAAGCGTGCCCCCCGCCATGGAAAAGGCATACCAGGGAAAGCCCGGGCCTTTTCTCATCTCCACCAGCAGGCCCACCACGAACGCCCCCGCCACGAAACCGATGAGATATCCTCCTGTGGGGCCGAAGAGGACCCCCAACCCTGCCTTGCCCCCTGCAAAAACCGGCAGACCCATGATGCCCAGGAGGAGATAGATCACCTGGCTCAGGGCGCCCAGCCGCGAACCGAGAAGGCCGGCACCGACAAACAGGACAAGGGTCTGCAGGGTGATCGGAACAGGAGGCAGGGGGATTGCCACGTAGGCGCCCGCTGCCGTAGCCGCCCCGAACATCGAGGCATAAACCATTCCCCT
>JAFGPH010000050.1 GCA_016926135.1 Deltaproteobacteria bacterium | reverse complement strand
CCACGTGGGTCACCCGCGTAGCTCCTGCCTTCAATGCATGGATCCCGAAGGCCCCCGTGTAGGAGAAGGCGTTCAGGACCTCCGCCCCCTGCGCATAGGGCGCCATCACGGCGCGGTTGTCCCTCTGGTCGAGATAGAAGCCGGTCTTGTGTCCTCGCCGGATATCCACCGCAAAAAGGCAGGGTCCTTCGCGGATCGTGAGCAACTCAGGGGGTTCCCTGCCCAGGAGATGACCGGCGACCGGCTGGAGACCTTCCCTGGGGCGGGCGTCAACGTCGGAGCGCTCATAGATCCCGGCTGCGGGCAGCAGTTCCGTGAGGGAGCCGAGGATGTCGCCCCTCCATCTCTCGGTGCCGGCCGTGAGGAACTGGCATACCAGATAGTCCGCGTACCGGTCCACGATCAGCCCGGGCAGGCCGTCCGACTCCCCGTGGACCACCCGGCAGGCCCCTTCAGGATGGAACAACCCCAATGACCGGCGCAAATGGAGCGCCCTCTGGATCCGGGACCGGAAGAAATCGGGCGAGACGGTTTCGTCGGGGTCAAAGGTCCAGATCCGGACCCTGATCTGGGATGACGGCGAGTAGGCGCCGCGGCCCAAGGGGAGACCTACGGAGGAGATCACCTCCACCGTATCCCCGGAACCGGGGTGGCCCTCGACCCTTTTAACGGCACCGGAAAAGACCCAGGGGTGTCGGCGAAGGAGAGACTTCTCTCGGGCGGGTTTGAGGATAATGGCAGGCATAGGGATCGCTTTCCATCTCGGTTTCCTGCCTCCGGCAGGGGAGGCGTCTTTCCCGGAACTCTTTTCCTCCAAGCTTTGTATCAGATCCCGAAGATTCTGTAAATCAAAGGCAGTCTGGTGAAAGCGGGGGACAGCTCCTTGTCATTTTGTTCTATATCCTGTATTCAGAACAGGTGAATCTGGAGTGCAGGTTTCAGGCCTCGGAACCATGGGGTTCCGAGAGACCTTACCGTCACCCTCTGATCAGGAGGGATTCCCATGCTGATCAAGTGCTGGGGATCGAGGGGTTCCATACCGGTTTCAGGGCAGGAGTACATCCGTTACGGTGGCGATACCGCATGCGTGGAAATCCGGACAGGGAACGGTCATATCATTATTATCGATGCGGGGACGGGCATCCGAAGGCTGGGGAATGCCCTGCTCGATGAGGGCCGCTTCAGCTATGACATCATCTTTACCCATGCCCACTGGGATCATCTCATGGGTTTCCCCTTTTTCAAGCCTATCTACAGGGAAGAGGTGGAGATTCGAATTCAGGGGTGTCCTTTCGCGCAGAAGTTCGTGGAGACCATGCTTTCCAAGGTCATGTCCCCGCCCAACTTCCCCGTGCGCTTCGGGGACGTGAGGGCACGCATCAATCAGGAACCCTCATGCCCCGAGCTGTTCGAGATCGGCGGCGTCTCCATCCTCCCGATTCGCCTGAGTCACCCGAACCAGGGAAACGGTTACAAGTTCACCGAGAACGGTCGGAGCTTCGTCTTCCTCACGGACAATGAGCTGGGCTTCGTGCACAAAGGGGGTCTTCCCTTTGAAGCGTATCGGGAATTCTGCACGGGCGCGGACCTCCTGATCCATGACGGAGAGTACACGGAGCAGGAATACCGAACAGCCATCCAGTGGGGCCATTCCACCTATGAGTCGGCCCTGGAACTGGGCTTGGCGGCAGGGGTGAAACGGCTTGGACTCTTCCACCTGAACCAGGACCGGACAGACTCCGATGTGGATCGGATCGTTGAAGTCTGCCGACAGAAGGTGCGCCGGGAGGCTTCGGAAATCGAGTGCTTCGCCGTGGCCGCGGACATGAGCTTTGAAGTGTGAAGAATGGCGCAAGGCTCAAGGCACAAGGAAAAGCAGGAGAAGAAGTTAACCACAGACCCACACAGACTTTCGCGGACAATCAGGGCGCCGCGACCCGCGTGCGCCGAGGCTTCGGCGGGCAGGCGTGCGCCCCCCTGACCGGTCTTCGTCCGGACAGGTCGTCCGGACGAATGTCTGTGTGTGTCTAGTCCCGAAGGGACGGGTGGTTAAGAATATCCTGTTTTCTCAAGACCCCGTTCAGTGCACCCCTTGTGCTTACATCAACCCCGCTTGATCGAGGACCTTGCGGATGGTCTCCCTCGCCTCCGCAGTCACGGGCATGAGGGGAGGCCGGGGTTCCCCGCCCGCATACCCGAGGAGATCGAGGGCGCACTTGATGCCCGGGACCCCGAAGCCCCCGACGATCCTCTGATTCACCGTGAGGACCCGGATCTGCACATCCCTGGCCTTGCGGTAATCACCGGCCTCAACCGCTTGGTAGATCTCGACGGTCTCCGAGGGTGCCATGTCCGTGAGCGCCAGGATCCCTCCCTTGGCACCCATCACCAGCGACGGGAAAAGCACGGAACCCATGCCCTGGAAGAGCGCGAATCCCTCCGGCGCGGCCTTGACGATCTCCTCCACGAGGGCCACGTTCCCCGAAGAGTCCTTGAGGCCTGCGATGTTGGGGTGTTCCGCGAGGGAGAGAATCGCGTCCAGGGGCAGATCCAGACCCGTGAACTTCGGGACGCTGTACATGACAATGGGGATCTTCGAGTGTTCCGCCACCTCGCGATAGTAGGCCTCCAGGGCCCTGGCGCTCATCTGAGCCTTATAGTAGAAGGGTGTGACCACCACGGCACAGTCGGCCCCTGCCTCGGCGGCCATGTTGGTGAACTGAATGGTCTCGCGGGTGGAAGGCATTCCCGTCCCGGCCATGATTGTCTTCCCCTCGGCCGCGGCGCTGCGCACCGCCTCAACCGCGGTGAGGCTTTCCCGCTCGTTCATGAGCACGCTTTCCCCTGTGGAGCCCAGGACGAGATATCCGCTGAGGTCAAAGGCGTTGTATTTCTTGATGTTGGATTTCAGCCCTGAAAGGGACAGGTTTCCCTTCTCAAAGGGTGTGGTCAGTGCCGGGATGATCCCGGAAATGGTCTTTGCCATAGGTTTCTCCCTCCTGTGTCCGATCCTCGACGGTTTTCCATGATATCCCAACGGTCCTGCTGAATCCAACGGATTCAACCGGTCGCGGATTTTCTCGATCTGTTCCGCCAGGGGTGGGGGCGAAAACCCCATGGCATAGGCCCTGCTGCTGTCCAGGGAAACGTCGGGGGGCCTGGGTGCAGATGTGACCACGTCCCTCTGACGGCAGGGGACGAGACAGGCAGGATTCGCGCCGAAGACCTCGGCGACCCGCATGGCGAAGTCAAACCTCGAGATCCGCTCCGGCCCGCCCAGATGGAGCAGGCCTCCGGTCCTGCCCAGGACAAGAAGAAGACCTTCCGCAGCGGCGCTCACACTGAGGGGGGTCCTGTACTCGTCCACGAAGAGGCGCAGGGCCTGGCCGTCCCTCATGGCCCCGAGCATGGGCAGGAGAAAACTCCTGGAACCCGGTCCGGGGAGCCCGAACATCAGGGGCATCCGGCACACCAGGGCTTCCGGGTACACCGCCAGGATTCCCGTTTCCGCCATGACCTTCTGCTCCCCGTAAATGCTGACCGGGGAGGGCGGGTCCGCTTCCCTGTAAGGTGCGGCGAGGCCGTTGAAAACAAGATCGCTCGATGTGAAGAGGTAAGGAATCGATCGGCGCCGGCAAAGGTTCGCCAGATGAACCGCAGCGTCCACATTGATTCCGGAACACTCGGCACCGTGGTTCTGGCAGTGGTCGGCGTCCGAGACCGCAGCCGTATGGATGACTGCCTCCGGCCGGGTCTCCTCGAACAGGGCCTCCACGGCGCCGGGATCGGTAAGGTCCGCCTTTTGGAGGCTCACGCCGGGGATGCTCAACGGGTGGGTGAAATAGGTCCCGAAGATCTCCCATTCCCCGCTGGGGGCGTGGCAGATGTTCCAGCCCAGCAGGCCGCTTGCACCCGTGACCAACAGTCTCTTCATGTCCGGTCTTTTACTGACGAGAGCATAAAGTAGTTTGCATTCTGTCCGGAATGATTTCACCACCCGTCCCGCGTTAAGCGGGACTAGAGACACGGAGATCTCAGAGTGACCTTTTCCTTTTTGACCCCGCAGGATCCTGCGGGATCAAAACCGGCCTGCCTACGGCAGTTCGGGCCACACCTGCAACCCTGATCGAAGGGCTGGGGTTTTTGGCCGAGTGGTATCTCCCGATCGGTTCAAAAGAAATACCATTCTATGTGCCTCTGGGGTGAGAGGCAAGCATTTTGCTGCTCCCTTCAATAACACCGTGGCCCCCAAAATGAAAGGATACAGTCTTTCATTCTCTCGATTCTCCGTCTCGATCGGCGAGGCGGTGAGGGGGAACCTAACACCCTCGCCCCTCGCGGGAGAGGGCAGGGTGAGGGGGTAGACAGGATTCACAGCCTGCCCTGGTGCGACCCGTCAGGTCTGGACGAGGGGATCAACAGGAGATGGGGCTGTGGCTCCGACCCGCCGCAGGTGGGGAAACCTGACTTCTGATTCACAGGGGGACGCCTGCCTGTAATTGCCAGATGCAGACAGGAGAGAGGAGGGAACTTGAGGCAGAATCCCCTGCCAATGGCAAAGGGGGGTGAAGTGAACGTCGGCTGGCCTCGGCCATGTCCCCGGTTGACGGTGTGGCGCAAAAGGTGGTTTACCTTCGTAAGCGTTTAGAGTAGTGTTCTTAACGCGATGTTAATAACTTCATGTTAGGAGGAGGGTATGGGGAGTTTCCGAAACCCCTTTTTGTACGGAGGCAGGGTCTCGGGAGATGCCTTCTGGGATCGTGAAAAGGAGATCAGGGAGCTTCTGGAAGACGTTCGATCCAGACAGCACGTGATCCTGTTCTCCCAGCGACGCTACGGAAAGACTTCGCTGGTCTCCAGGCTCCTGGAAGAGATCCGGAAGGAAAGGATCATTCCCGTATATGTCGATCTGTATCCCATATCCACCGTTGCAGATTTCATCGAGGAGTACGGCAGGGCCATCGCACGGGGCCTCAGCAACTATGAGAAGGCGGTCAAATTGATCAGGGATGTCTTCACCCGACTCCACCTCACGATGGGGGTGCAGCCGGATGGTAGCCCCCAGTGGGGGATCGGATTTGACAGAAACCGTGAAACTGAATCCCTTGATGAAGTGGTCTCCTGTCTGGAGGCATACCTGGCGAGAAAAGGCAGATATGGCGTGGTGGTTTTTGACGAGTTTCAGCAGATTGCCGAAATCGAAGGGGACAAGCTTGAACGTCGTTTGAGAACAGCGATCCAGGCCCAGGGGCGCATATCCTATCTCTTCGTAGGGAGCAAGAAACATCTCCTTTATGACATGTTCAACAATCCGAATCGGCCCTTTTATCGAAGCGGAAAGATCTTTCCTTTGGGGAGGATCCCTCAGGAGGACCTCCGGAGAGCGATTCAGGAAAGATTCACTGAAATCAAGGTGTCGGTTGAGGATGAGGCTTTCGAAAAGATCCTGGAGACGGCGGAGTGCCATCCTTATTACACGCAGTATCTCTGCCATATTCTCTGCGACATCAGTGAGGGTCGCAAAATCCGGGCGGCGAGCGTCAGCGAAGCCGTGGATCTTCTCCTGCGACGGGAATCGGCCGCCTACATGAATACCTGGGACCTCCTGACGCAGAGGCAAAAGCAGGCCCTCATTGCTCTGTCCGAAACTTCTCCGGGGGAAAACCCCCTGCGGACCGACCTTCTCAGAAGGTTCAATATGTCCCAACCCTCCGTTATGCTCCGAGCCCTCAGGAGCCTTGTGGACAAAGACCTGGTGGACAGGGAGGATG
>JAFGPH010000363.1 GCA_016926135.1 Deltaproteobacteria bacterium | reverse complement strand
GCTGACATGCGGCTCATAGAGAGCGTCAACCTCAAGGTGGAAGAGGCGTCCCTGACCGGTGAATCGGTGCCTGTGGAAAAGGTGGCCGGCGTCGTGCTGGACAAGGAGATTCCCCTGGGGGACCGGAAGAATTCCGCCTTCATGAGCACCACCGTGACCTACGGCCGGGGCAAGGGAATTGTTACGGGCACAGGCATGCATACCCAGATCGGCATGATTGCCGAGATGCTTCAGTCCTATGAGGAGGAGGCTACCCCCCTCCAGGTCAAGCTCAATCAACTGGCCAAGGTGCTGGGCATCGGGTGTTTGAGCATCTGCGCGGTCATCTTCATCTGGGGTCTCATCCGTGACACCCATCTCATGAACATCTTCGACATAGGCATTCTCGGGTATTTCTCCGCGGAAAAGCACGACATCATCAACCTTTTCATGACGGCCGTGAGCCTTGCCATCGCGGCCGTGCCCGAAGGCCTGCCGGCCGTGGTCACGATCTGCCTGGCCCTGGGGATGCAGCGGATGATCCGCAGGCATGCCCTGATCCGGAAACTCCCTGCCGTGGAAACCCTGGGCTGCGCCACGGTGATCTGCTCGGATAAAACCGGCACCCTGACCCAGAATGAAATGACGGTGGTGCAGGGGTGGGCCGGATGGAAAAGCTTCAGGCTTTCAGGCGAAGGGTACAGCCCCGTGGGGCAGTTTTCCATGAGCGATCAGCCCTTTGATCCGCTTCGGGATCGGACCGCCTCCCTGCTACTTCACGGTGCGGTGCTCTGTAACGATGCGAAACTGGAGGAAGTCGGAGAAGAGGGGGGTGAAAAGGCCTGGCGCATGATCGGGGATCCCACCGAAGGGGCCATGGTCGTGGCCGGGGCAAAGGGAGGGCTCTTTCGCGGCGACCTCGACAGGGTGCTGCCGAGGGTCATGGAGATCCCCTTTGATTCGGAGCGAAAACGGATGACCACCATCCACCAGAGTCAGGGGAGGGGTGAAGGGGCCCCGAATCCTGGATTCGATTTCCCTCCGGTGGTCGCCTTTGTGAAGGGGGCCCCCGACATCGTCCTCAACCTGTGCGAAGGGATTTTCAAGGATGGGAAGGTGGTCGCCGCCAACCAGGAGGAAAAACAGGCGGTGCTGGACGCCAACCACGATATGGCGAGCCAGGCCCTGAGGGTGCTGGGCATCGCCTACAGACCCATGGAGGGGCTCCCCGACACCTGTGATTCCGCTCATGTGGAACAGAAACTTACCTTCGTAGGTCTCCTGGGGATGATCGATCCACCCAGACCGGAGGTGAAGGAGGCCGTAAAGGTCGCCCAGGGCGCAGGGCTGAAGAGCGTGATGGTGACGGGCGATTACAAGGACACGGCAGAGGCGGTGGCCAGGGAAATCGGTCTCCTGACCCCCAACGGGAAGGTCTTCAGCGGGACCGAGCTGGATAAGATGAGCGGGGAAGACCTGGCCAAGGTGATCGACCATGTGGACGTGTGCTGCCGGGTTTCGCCCCAGAACAAGACCCAGATCGTGGACGCGTTCAAGGCCAAGGACCACGTGGTGGCCATGACCGGAGACGGGGTGAACGACGCCCCGGCCCTCAAGCGGGCCAACATCGGCGTGGCCATGGGCATCACGGGGACGGATGTGACCAAGGAGACCGCGGACATGGTGCTCACGGACGACAACTATGCGAGCATCGTGTCGGCCATTGAAGAGGGTCGCATCATCTATTCCAATATCCGGAAATTCGTGTACTTCCTGCTTGTCTGCAACGTGGGGGAGATCCTGATCGTTTTTCTCTCCGTGCTTCTCGGCATGCCCGTCCCCTTCAGGCCGATCCAGCTTCTGTGGCTGAACCTGGTCACGGACGGGGCCCCGGCACTGGCCCTGGGCATGGAGAAAGGGGAGCCGGATATCATGAACCGGCCGCCCAGGCCCACAAGGGAACCGGTCATCAACCGGGAAATGGGGGTGGGCCTGGTTGTCGTTCCCATCGTGGATACGTTCGCGATTCTCACCATCTTCGCCATAGGGCTGGCCCGATACCCGGAAAGCCTTGCCCATGCCCAGACCATGGCCTTTACCGGACTGTGCGCATCGGAACTCCTGAGGGCCTTCACGGCACGATCCGAGCACTACAGCATCTTTTCCATAGGCTTTTTCTCCAATCGCTGGATACTGTGGGCCGTGGGATTCTCGTTCCTGCTCGTGCTGGTGACCGTCTACATCCCCTTCCTGCGGCCGTTCTTCGGCACTGAGGCGATTACCTTTCTGGACTGGGTGGAGATGATTCCCTTTATTCTCATGGCCCCGGTCGCGGCCGAGCTGGTGAAGATCTATCTGCGTCGAAGCGCAAGACAGACCGCCCCGGCGGTATAGGATGTTGGCCCGCATCTCCCTGGCAGAGCGGATGCGACGTTTCGTGCGGTTTATCTGGAAGCGGTATAGCGGATTCTGAAATCGAAAGGGTGCTGCGGGCCGGCCAGAGGGGGGATCTTGAAATGGGTCCCCCCTTTTCATTGATCATTTGTCATTGATTATTGATCGTTCAACATTGAACACTGATCATTGAGTGCCTTTTCCGCCTCTCGAT
>JAFGPH010000362.1 GCA_016926135.1 Deltaproteobacteria bacterium | reverse complement strand
CCGCCCCGGTACGAGCAGCCTGATCGGCGCCCTCTTCTGCGACCTCGGCCCCGGCCCTGCCAGCCTGATCGATCCCCTCCTGTTGAAGTTCACGGACCCCTTGACGCCCCGCCTCTTCGGCCAACTCCTGGCCGCCGGTTGCCAACTGTAGGAATGCTCCTGATTTACGAAAGGCCCTCCAAGCAAGAAAAGAATCCACAATAAAGGAGAAGAAACAGGAGACCGCACTTCTGAATGCGATGGCGTAGTTCTCCTCGAATTCCTTGTAAAGACGAGGAGCCTCCATGCACGCATCCATCATGAGAACGAGGGAGGAAAGGGCGTATTTCCTGGCATCGGCCGTGGATTCCAGGGTCTGTTCGCCGGATATCCCGGTGCCCTTTAATTCCACATAATCCCCAAGGTACTCTTCCCGGAACCTTTCGAACCCCTCATCCAGGATCGATTCCGCCCTGGGCTCATGGGCCTTCAGTGTTTGGATGGTCTCGTCGACCTTTTTTTTCATGGTTTTGATGGGAGTGAGAACGCTGGGATCGATTGCAAGGGGTTGGATCTGTTCACTAAGGTCAAGGGCAAATCCGGAGGATCCCTCGGGACCGATATGAACCGTGGGGCGCCCGCTACCGTCATAGCTCACGGTTCCCACGGACTGGGAAAATCCCGTAACGATAACCTCCGGGTAGCCCACCTTGTCGGGCACCTTCAGGTCTTCGAATTCTTCCTTCAGTTTATGAGGCACTTCCAGGGTGATGGAGGCGGATCCCTGCCCGAGGGCCTGGAAGAATTCAGCGTATTTGGGTTCCGTCGAGGAGAGGGGAACGGGTTGTGCATTCTGCCATCCGCGTTTGCTGATCAGGAGTTTCAGGTCCTGATGATGCAGGGGTACCTGAATGGTCAGGTGGATGGGTGCGGCATCGGTCTTACCCCCTTCTTTGACCAGCTCAATCGTGGCCCCGACATGGGACTCCCTCTTTGCAAGGGGTTCCTCGTTTTGCATATGGAAGATGTCTTCTGTGTATCGCCTCGGTTTTCGGGTGATCTTCCATCGAAGGAATCCCTGAAAATCGGGCGGAAGTCCTTTGCAGTCCACTGTGGCCGTCTCCCCGTTCAGGGATTGGTTGGAGAAGGTCTGAAGCAGTATGGGCTCATTCCGGTCCGGCTTGGTCTGGAAGACCTCAATGGAGACCTCTACCGTATGGGCCTTGAACTGGAACAGGAGGGGGTGGGCGTTGATATCGGCCTGGTTCCTGGCGGATTTCTTTGTGGAACCGGGAGGCGGGGTCCAGGTAGGGGTCACCCTAATCCGATTTTCCGGATTTTGGACATCGCCCGGTTTCCCGATAAGGACTCTCCGGGCCTTGAGGACCATGCTCTTGCTGTCAACAACGATATCCTCCAGCAGCCCCAGGCCGTCTCCTTCCTGCTTGATCTCCAGCCTATCCTGACCGGGTTGATAACTCCCGCCGCCTTGAGGGCTGAACTCCCTCAGGTTCACACCCACTTGGAGACCGTTTTCTTGATCCGTGTCGATTTCTGCAGGAGTGGTTCCGGCATAGTTGAAGTGCTCGTCCATCAACTGGTGCCAGATAAAGGGGTGGGGGTATTCGATGGCGACCTCCGTGGATCCGCTCACTTTCATGCTTCCCAACAGGGCACCGGAGACCATTCCCCCCATTCCAGGCGGAGCCATCTGCATGGCCGCGCCCAGGACTGCTCCCATGGCCGCCTTCAGGTTCGGATCGGCGTCCACCTCCAGGTTCAGGTGAAAGACGGGGCCTTGGGGGTCCGGGTTCAATTTGGGTTTGAGCCGGGCCAGGGCATCGCGGGCGATGCCGGCATTGAATTCAATCATTTCACCGCCCGTCGGAATCATACCGGGATCCGGGAGTTGCAGGATATGATCACTGTCATCCTCCAGTTTCGTGACCTGTTTGATAGGGATCAGTTCCTGGCTCCCAGGTTTGCGAACCCGGGCCTTCACCTTGGCCTCCTCCCATTCCAGGTCATCCGGCCGGCCGCCGGTGATGAATTTCAGCTCGTAGCGTTTTTGAACGATGCCTGTCTTTTCCATCCCTGAAGGTGTCGCCCCGTTTGGCATGTCTTACACCCTTTTGTAATCCTGTAAAGATTTCATTGACTTTTCTTTCTCGGCCGTAGGAGTTCTGCTCTTTCCAACAAGTGTGTAGAAATCAGGAGCCTTTTCTTGAGTGACCAGCGGGAGGGTCCTGTCTTTTTACGATGTATCCGTGAGGAAACCCTCGGCTCGACGCTGAGATTGCGAATCTCTCCAAGTCGGGACTGGATGGAAGCTATACAAACTCCATGATCAATTCCTGAACCAGTTCCAATTGCACGTCCCCGCTGACCACTTTCCCTTCGATCATCGTCCCTACCCGGACAAAGGCTCCCCCGTCCTGAAGGCTCGCCTCGGGGGCCGGAGGGGAGGCCGTCACACACACGGCCTTGCTTTCACCGGACATCTGCATGTCCCCGAGCCGCAACCATTCCGCGTTGGGACCACCGGGGGTAAACCCCAGGCTGCGGGTAAGCCCGGCCGTATCCACCTCCGGATCCGTACAGGTCACTTGCCCATAGATCCAGAGTTGATCCTTTCCGTTGGCGGCAATGGTTGTCCTCTGGTTCTGGGTCACGATGTCCAGGAAGTACTTTTTTTCTTCCTCGGGTTCTCCCTCCTCTCCCTCTTCTCCTTCTTCCCTTTGTTTGATCAACACCTGAGAGATCGCGGCCCCGTTGACCAGGACCGTTGCCGT
>JAFGPH010000361.1 GCA_016926135.1 Deltaproteobacteria bacterium | reverse complement strand
TGAGACGGGACCACATCGGGTTCATCTTCCAGGCCTACAACCTGATTCCTGTCCTCAACGTGATGGAAAACGCCGAGTACGTCCTGATGCTCCAGGGAGTGGGCGTCGGGGAACGCAGGGAAAGGGTAAGAGATCTTCTGGGCGAGGTGGGGCTCGACGGACTCGAAAACCGTTTTCCCCGGGAGCTTTCGGGCGGGCAGCAGCAGCGTGTGGCCATTGCAAGAGCCATTGCATCGGAGCCGGCTTTGATCCTCGCGGACGAACCCACCGCCAACGTGGACTCCAAGACCGGGGCGGCCCTCCTGGATCTCATGCGGCGTCTCAATGAGGAAAAGCAGGTGACCTTCCTCTTCTCCACCCATGACCATGCCGTGATGAAGCGGGCGAGGCGGCTTCTTCTCCTGACGGACGGCAGGATCAGCCACGACAGGGGGATGCCGGAGAGACCATGGGAAGGCATCCGTCAAAGCGCCCCCTGATCCGTCTGAGCACTCTTTTTCACGATTGCGGTGATGTATTCTAAACAAGAACCTTAACCTCGGTGACTCTAGCGACCCGTCCCGCCAGAAGCGGGACGACGGAGGATGGGTACGGGTGGTGAGAAAAATACGTTAAGGGACGGTCTGACATGTTCCTTATCTCGGGAACAACCCTGCGGAGGAGACTGCTTGAGGCGGTTGTTGTGATTCTCGTCGGCCTCTTTTTGCGAGTCCCTCCGAGTCCGGCCATGGTAGGGGACACGGGCGGGGCCTTCGGTCTTGACGGGAGCCTCCGGACCATCGGGGCCCTGTTTCGTAATTACGATTTCCCCGCTTACTTTGAGGACGAAAGGGCCGACGAATACTTCCAGTCCCTTTTCCGCCTTGCCGCGGCAGGGAGACCCCACGACGGGCTCTCCTACGAGGTTCATCTGGTTCAGGCCCTGACCTATTTCTCCGGTCCCCGAAAGACGCCGGGGAACGGCGGCATCACTATTGCCGGTGGGAAGACCCGCTACCGCGCCATGGACGAGGCCTCGGAGTGGTGGAGCGGTGAACATACGCGGGCACTGCTCTGGATGGATCGATGCAACGTGAAGGTGGCTCTCGCGGGGATGGACATCACTCTGGGACGCCAGGCCGTAACCTTTGGCAAGGCCCACTTCTGGAATCCCCTGGATGTTTACCTCCCTTTTGACCCCAACCAGTTCGACCGGGATTACAAGGCCGGAGTGGATGCCCTGAGGGTGGATATCCCCCTCACCTCTTTTTCAGGGATCACCATGGTGGGCGTCCTGGGCAGGGAGCTGGACGCCTCCGGGAATTACCTGGAGGACAACGGGACTCTCGATGCGAACTGGTACGGATCATCTCTTCTCGGCCGGTATTTCACGAACGTGGCAGGATGGGACCTCGCGTTCCAGGCAGGTAAGGTTTACGGGGGATACCAGTTCGGGGGAGGTGTCGTGGGAGAGATCGAAGGAGTGGAACTGCGCGGGGAGGCCGCCCTGTTCAGGGCATCCGAGAGTCCACCCCTTCCGATGCCCTTTGCCGGGGATGTGTTCGAGGACACCCTGACGGTTGTCTTCGGTCTGGGACGAAGGTTTGAGAACAGCCTGATCCTGGAGGCGGAGTACCTCTATAACGGCGGCGGAGAGTCCCATGCCTTCAACACCGCCGCGTCCCGCCTTGCGTGGGGGGCCGTTCGGCACCTGGGCAAACATCTCGCGGGCATCCTCGCCTCTTATGAATTCACGCGTCTTCTGACGGGACAGTTCACCTCCATCTATTCCCTGTCGGATGATTCCCTGGAACTTCAGCCGACCCTGACCCTCTCGGTCTCGGACAACTCCGAACTGCTCGCGGGGTTGAGCCTGAATTTCGGGAGGCGACCCGCGTGGGACCCGTCGGGGATCGGGGACATACGAAGCGAATTCGGTTCTTACCCCCACTCCATCTTTGTGGAGTTCAAGGTGTACTTCTAGCAGATTACTGGGGGGTGGGTTTCCCGTATTCGGACTCGAGGATTTCAATGACCCCACGGGCCGACCCGGAAGGCACCACCAGCCAGAGCCGCCGCAGACGCTGAAGAGGCCCTTGCCTCAGAGACTTTGCAAGCAGCGCCACCGCGCACTTCCTCTCCAGCCTGCCGTGAATCGTGCCCAGGAGGGGTAGAGCCAGGGATCGGACCTCCCTGCGGTCGCTCTCCTCGAAGATGCCTCTCAGGGCTGATGCAATCCATTCCTCCTTCCACGAGGGATCCTGGTTCAGATCGTGGATTACGGCAAGAAGCCTCACCGGCGAGCCGCCCTTGACCAGCACCGTGCCCGGGACCTCAGGCTGTGTCTGCATGAGCCTGGTCATGATGCGCACCAGGGGTACCTTGGGATCGCGCACCGTGGTGTCGGCGCTCATGACCAGAAACGTGTCCTCTTCAAAGGCCATGGCTTGCACCTGAAAGGGAGGGGAATCCTTGGGAGCCGCGACAACATGAACCCTTCCGAGGGAGGTGGCACATTCCCTGGCGCCTCGAACAAGCCTCAGATGGCCCTTTTTCAGCCCTTTCCCCTCCGTCCCAAGACCCTTCAGGTCATCTTTTCTGTTTCATTTCCTTGAGGACCTTCTGCACATCCCGGGCGTTCATAAAACCCCGGTCGATCACGATTTCACCCAGCAAACGATGCCGGCCCTTTTCGATTTCCTCCCTCACCTGAACGTTCATGGATTCGATGAGCTGCTCCAGGGTGAGATAGCCCGCTTTCACGGCCACATCGCCAAAACGAGGCTCGAATCTTTCCTCGATCACCTCATAGATCTGGGGCGCACTGATGTAGCCCTTTTCCAGCAAGATTTCCCCGATCAACCTGTGCCCCTCCCCTTCGATGTCCTCCCGGGCCTGGACGCCGATCGCCTCGATGAGCTGATCCATGGTGATGAATCCCTTCTGGACAGCCACCATTCCAAAGCGCTTTTTGGTCGATAGTAGCGGCATACTCCCCTTCCTGTGCAGTGTGATGTCTCAACGGAACCTTCACAACGCCATCCTGTTCCCAGGGCCGTTGGGGGTTGTCTCTTATTCTCACGCGCCCATATTCTCTTGCGATTATAGGACCTGATCGCACTATAGCTCAAGTCACATTTTGCCCGGCCTGCCCTTTCCACGGCGTGCAAAGGCCGAAAAAGCGGTGCCTGATTCCCCTTGACACCGGGGCGCATTGTTCACGATAATATTTATTTCCGGGAAGCGTTTCACTTTTCCCGGGGTATTCCGTATGGGTTGAGGGACAGGAGATGAGCGAAGAACACAAGGATAACGTAGAGAACGGCAACGGCACCCGTGAGCTGCTTCTTGCTTCGGGGTATGCCGAAAGGGCCATTGATTACTTCCTCCGCAAACCCAACATGGGCTCCATTGCGGATGCAAACCAGGTGACGGAGCTGACGGGCCCCTGCGGGGATACCATGCGGTGCTACCTGAAGCTGGACGACCAGGGCCGCATACAGGACGCCAGGTATCAGGTCCTGGGCTGCCCCGGAGCCGTCTCCGCAGCCATGGCCCTGGTGGACATCATCAGGGGAAAAACCCTGGATGAAGCTCTGAGTGTGAAGGACCGGGACGTATTCCGGGAACTTGTTGAGATCCCGGACCAGAAACAGCATTGCATCCGGCTTGCCGTGAAGACCCTGGAAAAGGCCATCCGGGAATACACAGGTGAAACACCACAGCCTATGGAGGGAATAAAGACATGCCCCTGTTCGACTTCCTCTGCCTGCAGTGCGGCAAAGTGAGTGAAATCCTGGTCACCTCCGAGGATACCGGGCTGACCTGTCAGGCTTGCGGCAGCAGCGAGCTCAAGAAGATACTCTCACCATCCTCGACGCTCTCCGGTCCCTCCAGGCAAAGTATGCCCGGACCCGGGGATACGGCCTGCTGCGGCACATCCCCCTCCCATGCCGGATGTGCCGGCCCCGGCAGTTGCTGCGGGAAAATGCCGGTACACTGACCGCCAGGCACCGCTATTCCCGATACTTCCTCCGATGGACTTGGGCTCCGGCCCGACCCATCCTCGTTCAATGAGGCTTGACATTTCAGACTTAGTCATGAAGCTGAGTCAAGTCATCCCATTCGGAGGAAGCCCATGGAAACGCTTCAGGTGAACATTCACGAGGCCAAAACCAATCTATCCAGGCTCATTCAAGAGGCACCGGAGGGCAAGGAGGTCGTCATCGCCAAGGGCAATCAACCCCGTGTAAGGCTCGAAGTCCTCCCGGAAGCCAAGCCCCAAAGGAGAATCGGTCAGGCCAAGGACGTGGTGCTTTCCATGGCTGACGATTTCGATGCCCCTCTTGATGATTTCCAGGAGTACATGTCATGAGATCGACACTCCCCTTTCATCACAGGGACCCCTTTGATCGGATGCTCATCTCCCGGGCAATTGTGGAGGAAATGGCGATCTTGAGCAGCGACACCCGCTTCTCGGACTACGGGATTGGCCGCATCTGGTAGGATGGCTACCCGTCTTGCCCTGCTTGCTCCCTGCGGGAAACAATCACCATGACAAGATGAAGATTCCGGGCATTGCGGCGCGAGGCTACAGACCGCGCATGGATTCGGGTCGCAGCCGGCTCGGGTCTTTCAGGGCGCCCTCAATGGTCTTCAACAACTTCTCTTTGTCCCCGGGGAGGGTTCCACGAAGGGGCAGGTAGTTGGAGGCGTGATTCGTCCGGAACACGACCGGTCCCGGGGCATCGATATGCCTGATCATCAGGTCGAGTTCCTTCAGTACCTCCAGGGGATCCGTGACAAGTTCGAATTCCCCCCTCTTCACCATGGCGTCCAGGGGTGAACCCGGGACGACCATGAGGGTGAGCGCAGAAAAGTAGGTGGGATTCATCTGACCGGCAGCCTCACCCGTATGGATGGCGTGCTGTCTGGAGAGTGCTCGTCCGCCAAGCCCGATGATCACGGTGACCGAGGTCTGGATGCCCGCCTTGTTGGCCCTCACCACGGCTTCGATCTGCTCCTGAACGGTAGCCCCCTTGTTCATGAGATCCAGGACCTCCTGGTCCCCGCTCTCCAGACCCACGAACACCAGTTTCAGCCCCGCCTCCCGCAGATCTCTCAGGTCTTGATCACTCTTTCTCAGGATATCCCCGCAGCAGGCGTAGCATGAAACCTGTTTGAGATCGGGAAAAGTCTCGTAGCACTTGTTCAGGATCTTCAGGAGTTCCTGGGTCTTGATGATCATGGCATTGGAATCCAGCAGGAAAATCTT
>JAFGPH010000360.1 GCA_016926135.1 Deltaproteobacteria bacterium | reverse complement strand
TTGAAGGCTTCTCCACCGCTCGCCTTGATCACATCAATGATCTCTTTGTAGGGCGCTACTGTCTCCACGGCGTTCCTCGATTCCCTTGTTTTCCTCTGATGATTCAGCCCTGCTTGGCCGCCTCCATCCGGGCAACGGTTTCCATGACCTTCTGCAATCCGTATTTGTCGATCATGGACTCCAAGCCCACCTCCACGTCCTCCTGCTTGACATCCTCCTCCACTTCCTCTTCCCTCTCTTCATAAATCAGCGCATCATTCAGGCACCACTGAACACACAAGGGCTTTTCCTGCGGCGGATCATCCTCACACATGTCGCACTTGAGGGGGAGTTTGGAGTCGGGTTCCTTAAAGGCGTCCCGGGATGGGCAGGAGGCCCTGCAGAAGCAGCACTCGTCGTATTCCTTTCCGTCGATCATGTACTTGTCCCTGCCCATACACTCGGCAGGGGTGTACTCGCCCGCGTAAACGGGGACATAGACGTCCCTCAGGGGGTGGCGGATCACCCGAATGCGCGACCTGGCCGGGTTGTTGCTGCCGTATTTCGGTGTGGCATGAAACGCGGAGCAGATCATCTCACAGGCCCTGCAGCCGTTGCACTTATCCAGATCGATCTTGATCGATTTGACGATTTTCTTCTTCTTCTCGGCCATGGCGATTCCCACCTTTTCGCTTTATTTCTCCGGTGTTTTCGCTGGGGTCTTTTCGGAGGAGGCGCCCCCGTTCTCCTTCAAGATCCCCCTCTGGATCAGGTCTTCGGCCACATCTTGCAGACCCAGTTCGCGCAGGGTCTCCTGAGTCGGAATCCCTTCCCGGTTCCATCCCTTGAAAGCGTAATAGGCGTCCAGGAGTTTTTCTTCCAGCTCGGGAAACCGCTTCTTCCAGTGGTCTTCCGGCGGCTTCTCGTCCGCCCTCCTCAAGCCTCTTCTCACGTTGACGGCCCGGATCAGGGTCCGGTTTCTCTTGTACACCTGTCTGATCCCTGCCTCGTCCATGTCGAGGCCGGTGGCCGCCGAGACCAGCTTGGGGTAATTGTGGATATGGTACGGCGGCTTCAGGGGGAAGGACGACAGTCCGGCGCAAACGCCGAGGGCGTCATCGAGGTAGTGCATCATCTCCTGCCAGTCCACGATGTCCACGGACATGTCCACGGTGGGGTAATAGGGATTCGATCGCTCTCCGCGCGGCTCCCAGTCCAGGACATACTGCTTGAATCTCTCATCGGGGACCTGGATCCAGTCTTTCACAAACTCCTGTCTCTCTTCCATGCTCATGAAAGGCGCCTGGGGGAACTGCCCCTCGATCTGTGTGATGTTGGCCTTTTCACCCGTTGCGTACATGAGAAAGTAAACGGGATTCAGCATGCCCAGCTTGAGGGGCAGCTGCTCGTGCTTCTTGATGTTGTTGTGGGCATACGCCTCGGCCCCCTTGCCGATTTTCTTGGCTGCCCAGTAGGTGCCGTCGGCCAGGATGTCCCCGATGCCCTCCCGCCGGACTATTCGATCCAGCAGCCAGAAAAATTTCCCCTCGTTGTCGGAGGGCATTCCCTCGAAATCCTTGTCGGTCAGGATGCCCGCCTCCAGGAGTTCCAGGGCAAAGGCCATGATCTGGGGGGTGGAGAACCCGTCCACCCCGTACTCGGTGGCCTGCTGGGCGATCCTGAAGCCGAAGTCCAGGTCCGAATAGGCCGCCATGGTGTAGGTGAGTTTTGAGAAGCACTTCATCATGTAGGTGGAAAGCCCGGGGACGGAGATGATGGCCCCGCATTTCATCGGGCAGTTGTAACAGCTGATCAAACGCTTGCGAACGTTTTCCTGGGTCTCCTTCCACTTTTCTTCCACTTCCTTGTTCCAGTAATCCCTTCTTCGGGTGCGGGCGTTCCCCCACATGAAATTCTCGGTGTGCCACTTTTCATCGACGTGCAGCATCTCCTGCGGGGATCCCAGCCCCTGCAGAATGGTCATCACATTCGGGACCGGATTCTCGTTTCGGTACTTGATGTACTGCAGCACCTCGTTGCAGAGTTGCATGAATTCGGCCGGCCGGGCGACATTGATGTCCCGGGTCCCCCGAACGGCGACGGCCTTGATCCCCTTGTCTCCCATGACGGCGCCCAGCCCCAGTCGGCTGGCGCTGGACCTGCCTTGCTCGATGGAAGCCGTGTAAACCCTGTTCTCCCCGGCCAGGCCGATAGCGGCCACCTGGACGTTGGGCTCCTTCAGCTCCTCCGCAATCAGCTCCGCGGTTTGCACTGCGCCCTTTCCCTTCAAATGAGAGGCATCCCGTATTTCCACCTTGTCGTTGTGGATATAAAGGTAGACCAGGTTCGGGGACTTACCGCGAAAAATCACCTTGTCATACCCGGCATACTTGAGTTCCGGCGCCCAGAATCCACCCATCATGGAGTAGCCCATCAGGAGGGTTTGCGGGGAATAAGCGGTAACCATGGTGCGATTGGCGCCCGGCGCGGGCGTGCCGCACAAAAGTCCGGTGGAAAACACGAGCAGGTTGTCTGGAGAAAAGGGTTCAACCTCCGGGGAAACCCTTTCCCACAGCATCCTGGCGTTCGTTCCCAGCCCCCCCAGATGAAGTTCGGTCCATCTCGGGTCGGATTCGACCCTTTCGACGTTTCCCCGAGCCAGATCGATCTCCAAATTGAACCCTGTCTCCGCGTATCTCATCTCTTTACCCCTTGCAGTGGAATCGAAATCATAAAGTGCCAAACGAAACAGAATCTTACTGCAAAAGCCGACCTGAATGATCGTAATCACATTCTAGTTACAATATAACTATAGTGTCAAGAGAAAACTTCAGGAGGAGACTTCAGGAAGAGACAAGCGGTGCAAGGAGCGGACCGGGTTGCGCACAACATGAAACGGTTTTTTCGGCACACCTTCTGATATCCCGAACCGGAGGCATTCCGACTGCCGATCTCATGAAACCGGGACGGACCTCGGGGATAGCCGCACGACGCCTCCAAACAGTCCCAGGCCGATTCGCACGGCCTCGGGTGGGAGGGGGGGCGATTTTTGCTTGACCGTTTTAGCTCTCTTGATTAAAACTTATTCAAATAAATTAAATTAAGTTCCACAAAGGCAACAGTAGTGAAAATCGTGGCAAATGATGAAGCATTGTCGATCACGGTTCGATACCCCTGTCGAACGCCGAATGATTGGATGCAGGCTGCGGGCTCTACATGAATGGAGAAGGAGATGAATGAAACGAAAAAGAGAGGCGGACCGGAAAGGACACCGGATTTAAAAGGCTACAAGGAGGAGATCCTTCCCGTGAACAGGGGTCGGGTGACCCTCCAGAGGGATCTCTACTTCCTTGGCACGACCCAGCGCGGGTACGAAGTGGAATATGATGTGAGATACGAGGAAGGCTGCTCGCCCACGGAAACCCTTCTGCTGAGCGTTGCGGGGTGCCTTTCCATCGACATCGTCCATATCCTCAGAAAAATGAGGTGCGAAATCGACAGGTACGAAATGACGATTGAGGGAGCCAGGAATCTGGACCCGCCCCAGTATTACAAGTCCTTTGAAATGACGGTGCAACTCTCGGGAAACGGGATCACCCCCGGGAAGATCGAACGGGCCATTTCTCTTTCCCGGGAAAAATACTGCTCCGTGGTCCACTCCCTCAGGAAAGACATCGAGGTGAGCATACGCTACCGCATCGAGGAACCCGAGGGTGGCGTTGAAGCATGAGGCCACAGGGGAGCGTGATATCCGTCGTCTGAGGCAAAGACCGCA
>JAFGPH010000359.1 GCA_016926135.1 Deltaproteobacteria bacterium | reverse complement strand
TCCTGGTTTTCCTCTGGTGCTACGCATGGGATGTGCACCCGGTGGGGTCCACCCAGTGGATGTTGCCCGCCCCGGTCGACTATGGAGGAGATCGGGGCATATTGAAGATCCAGGATGCCGTCAAGGAATCCTTCTACAAGCCGCGCATTCGGCACTATTACACGATCACCCTCCCGAAATCCAATACGGGGTGGATCCTATACTGGTACTACAAGCGATATATGGACTTTGAACACCGATTTCTCGGTGACGTGGGAGGGGTAATCGATCCCAAAGGCATTGTGCAGTACGGTGTCCCCATCGGCGTTGGGAAACTCGCTTTTGGTTGGGAGATGGACGCGTATCTGCATTTCATGGGAATGAAGGATGGCAGGAGGATTTTCCTGAGCCGCCGCATCGACCACAAATCCATCCATGCCTTTCTGGAGGATGCACGGGGCACAGAAAACCATAGGAATACTTATGAGGTAGAGTATTACGACGGCGACAGACTGAGACTCCGTGTGGAAGCCAGGGATACCCTATTCGTCAACTTCATAGATAATTGGGACCCGGACTGGCATGTATGGGTCGATGGAAAAGAAGTGGCCCTCAAACATCTCTTCGGGACCTTCAAGGCGGTCCGGGTTTCGCCCGGTCTTTGGCAGGTGGACTTCAAGTACAGGCCCTTTTGAAGGAAGAGTGGGCCCACACCCAGAGATCAGGCCAGTTGGCAGCGTAAACACACCCAGATCTCGTCATCGCTCACATGCCAGGATGCCTTTCAGTCCTTGCCTGTCCGTGAGCACTGCCTCCCAAGTCAGCATTACTTCATGTTTCCACGCAGGCTCTCGATCAGTTTCCGGGTTTCTGAATCCGAGGGATCTAAGCGGGCTGCCGTGGCCAGACAGACAAGGGCCTCCTCCCGCTTGCCCTGATAAAGAAGAATCCTTCCCAACTGGCGGTGGGGCCTGGCAAGGGAGGGGTTCAGGTCGAGGACTTTCCTATACCAGAAGATTGCTTCTTCCCCCCTCCCCAGGAGCTCGAGGGTATGTGCAAGATTAAAGAGGGCCTCCAGGTAGTTCGGATTCAAACGAATTGCTGTTTGATAGTGGCCCAAAGCCTCTTCGAACCTGCCCCTCTGCGCCAAAGTGAACCCAAGGTTATTGTGAGCCAGGTAATTGTCGGGATTTGCCCGCACCGCTCGGCTAAAAAGGGTCACGGAGTTTTTCCAGTAGCCGACCTGATTCCGGGTGACGAATCCCAGGCTGATCACCGCTGCTGCGATCAGGAGGCCGAGAGATAGCCGGCCTCTCCTCGTGAGGGACGACACTGCAGGAAGCCCCCAGGCAACCATCAGAAACAAGCCGGTGAGGGGGATATAGGTGTAGCGGTCTGCATAGGCATGGGAGCCGATTTGGATCAATCCGATGACCGGAAGCAGGGTAATCAGATACCAGAGCCAACCCACCAACAAATAGGGCCTGCCCCCGGATCGATGGAGGACGAAAGAGGAAACGGAAAGAATAAAGACGAGGCCTGCAGCGACTTTCCAGAATGGAAATGAGCCCGGGTGCAAGTAGATCACTGAAAGATCCGCAGGAAAGATCATCTTCATGGGGTAGGTCGCATAGGAGACAATGGCGTTGCAGAAACGGGTATGAACTGGATAAGACGCAAGCCCCGGCAAGGCACCGATGCCTCTTTCAGCATGGTAGGTGGTCAGAGTGAATACAATGGACAGGATAAGGAAAGGAACCTTTTCCAAAAAGAGGGGCTTCAGGGCAGAGAACTGCTTCCCACGCATTCGTCCAAGCGGCCAATAATCAAGGAGTAAGAGAACCAGGGGTAAAGTCACGACCATCGGTTTTGCCATGAGTCCCAGGCAGAAAAAGAGGAATGTGAGGATGAATCTTCTTTTGCTCCAAGCTGCCGCGTTACCGGCGTAGGCAAGAAGGGCAAGATTCCAGAAAAGAGTGCTGAGGAGGTCCTTTCTCTGGGATACCCAGGCTACGGATTCGACACTCAGCGGATGCAATGCGAAGAGGGCTGCCGCCAGCGCGCTTCGCCAAAGGGCATTCGTCATTCGTACCAGGCAGAGGAACAGGAGCAAACAGTTTCCGACGTGCAGGAGAAGGCTTGTCAGGTGATGACCCGCGGGATTGATGCCGTAAAGCTCAACGTCCATCATGTGGGAGAGCCACGTCAAAGGATGCCAGAACCCTGCTTCGAGATTGGAAAAAGCCCATAGGACACCACGAAGGCTCATACCATCCCGCACCTTCTTGTTGTCCAGGACATACCGGTAATCGTCGAAGTTCACAAAATCATTCTTCTGCACTTCCCGCAGGGGAAGATAGGCAAGGAGCAGAAGGGCAAGGAGGGCGACCCAAAGAAGATGACCGTGTCTACGTTCTTTCGTCATCATTGGCCATTCCGACTACGGGGAGGATCTTCTATAGTTCTCGGCGAGTTCCTGAACGCGGCGTTCGATCACTTGTTCATGAACCCGATGAAAGCGAAGACGCTCGCGATACAACGATACCTGTTCAGGCGGATTGGTCCGCATGATCCCTGCCATCAGCACGATGGCTGCAACCCATGACAGGATGCCCCAGAAGAGGACACCCTGTCGAGGATGTCCCGGTTCTTCCGGAGACGAAACCTTACGGATCGAGATCCACGCCCCCAGGAACAGAAGTCCGCAAACCCCCAGGTAGAGGAGGATTGCCCATGAATGGGGCAACCCCAGCCAGCCCGGCCAGGTCTCGGCCAGGTGCCCCTCCAGGATCGATGGAATGACCAGTTCCGGCAAAGGGTTTTGAATCGCCTCCGGACAGTGGGGCAAGCTCATGGCCACGACCTGAACCTGAAAAACGGAGATCCCCAGACACAGCATAAAGGGCATGTGTTCCCATTTCGAGAATGCCGTGGATAGGGCCAGAAACGGCAGCATGGGAACGAAGTACCTCGGGCCGAAGCTCCATCCCCCATGCCAACCATAGAAACCTCCGATCAGCACTACATAGCCGAACGCGACCAAGAGGATCACCATCCCTTCGACCCGAATCTTAACATTCTGAAGCATTCTCCGAATCCCTTCCAGAGAAAAAAGGAACACGGGCATGATGAAGAAAAGTCCTCGGCTCGGAGACCCCAGGAGGGACAGGACCTCCCTCCACCTGGGTAGGCTGATGCCCAAGAACCCACGCCGACTCTCCGCCGCAAATGTCTCAGTGACCTGGTAGGCATAGGAAAATGAAATGGGCGAGCCAAAGCATTTCCAATTGTAGCAGGCAAGGAGAACCGCGCAGACAAGCCCTCCCAGGAGGAATCCCACCTTATCCCGTCCCCCGATGGGTAAGCAAAGCGCATAGGCAAAAAGGATCACGGAAATCCATATGGCCGTGTAATCGGCAAGGGCCGCGATCCCCGCGCTGAGTCCAAGGAGGAAGCCTTTCCCACTGCCTCTTGCGAACCTTTTCCGTGACATCAATCCCGCGAAAGAGAAAAAGGAAAAGGCGGCCGCAATTCCATGGCCGCTGAAAAGACCTGCGTGGATAAAGGCAATGCTTCCAAACCCATAGGAGCAGGCCGCCAGGACGCAACGGGCAGGGGCAATCCCCAGGGACCTTGCCGAGCGAAACAGGGTCACTCCCAGGATCGCGAAGGGCAGGGTGGTGGTGATCAGGCGGATCCCGTAGCGG
>JAFGPH010000358.1 GCA_016926135.1 Deltaproteobacteria bacterium | reverse complement strand
GTGATCCAACTACTTGAAGCTAGACAATTTAATCCGGTTTTGGGAAAGAGATGCGTTCAGATTCCAAAGCGCGAAAATCGGTGATAAATGAAGAGTCCCGTGATATCCACGATGGTGGTAAGGGCCGGGCTTGCCACCACGGCCGGGTCGAGCTTGGTTCTTGCGGCGGCAATGGGCAGTAAGGCGCCGATCAGGGTGGCCGTCAGCACCTGGATGCCCAGGGCCACACCAATGGCAAGGCCGATGGAGGAAAGGGCAAAGCCTTCGGGCCGGCTCGAACTTCCGGTAAAAAAAATCACCCGGCCGAAGGCAAGTATCGCCAGCAGAAGGGCCAGGGGCAATCCCACCTGAAACTCCTTCCAGAGCACCCGAAGGATATCTCCCGGCGATATCTCCCGCAGTGCGAGGGCGCGGACGACCAGGGTTGCCGACTGGCTTCCCGTGTTTCCTCCCGTGTCGGCCAGCATGGGCATGAAGGCGGCGAGGACCGCGAACTGGAGCAGCATCCCCTCAAAACTCTGCACAATGTAGCCGGACACCAGACCCAAGGCGGCCAGGATCACAAGCCAGATGCAGCGATTCTTGAAATGCTGCCAGGCAGGGGTCCGCAGATAGATCCCTGCCTCGTGACTCCCGGCAATGGCCATGAACTTCTCCATGTCCTCGGTGTATTCCTGGTGGATGATGTCGATGGCGTCGTCGTGGGTGATGATGCCCACGAGCACGTTGTTGCCGTTCACCACGGGGAGGGCGATCAGATCGTACTTAGCGATCTTCCGGGCCGCATCCTCCTGGTCGTCGGTCACCCTGGCGAAGATGAGGTCCCGGTGCATCATTTCTGCCACTCGTTTTTCCGGACGGGCCAGGATAAGATCCTTCAGTGAGAGGAAGCCGATCAGTTTTCTTTCTGCATCCACCACATAGGAATAGTAAATGGTTTCCTTATCAGGAGCCTCTCTTCTGAGTTTCGCGATGGCGTCTGCGGCCGACTGCTCAGGGGAGAGGGTGGCATAGTCCGAGGTCATGACTGCGCCTGCTGTTCCCTCCGGGTGGGAGGCGAGGCGGCGGATGTCTTCCCGCTCAACCTGGGCAAGAGCGGGAAGAATCGCCTCCTGCTTGTCCTCGGGCAATCGCTTGAGGAGGTCCACTCGCTCGTCTCCGAACATGTGCGTCAACATGTCGGCAAGATCCTGACGCTTGAGGGATTCGGCCAGGCTCACCTGGAGATCCTCATCCAGATGCCCGAATATTTCCGCCCGCAGGCGTGGTTCCAAACCAGCGAGAATTTGCCACACCTCCCCAGGGTCAAGGGCGCCAAGGAACTCAGCTACAGTGCCTGGATGGGCGGCACTGCAAAAATCCTGAAGGCCTTTTATGTCCTTCCTACTGAGGAGATCCCGGAGTTCGGGAATGAGGAGGGGGTTTTTCATGTCGCACCTCCGGAGGTCTCAAGGCCCCCAGGGTGAACATGAGAGGTTCTACGCGCTTAAAAAAGCACGCTTGTCCACGGAGAAGGAGGCCGTCGAAAACGCCTGCAGCGGGATTATGCTGCCTGCATCTAGAAGTCTGGCATGTCCCACGGGTTGGGGACCGCTGCCACCGTCATCATCCATAGCGGTATTCCCTTGTTGTTTTGTCGTTTCTCATCGGTCTGGCTTACGCCTTCCATTCAAGGCTCTTCCAGCGGTTGCCCTCAGACATTATCGCGCGGGAATCGCCAAATGGCGAAAACGCTAGGCCGATCTCTTGAAAAAGTCAATTGAATATTTGGCGTTCCCATAAGCCGCTCTGCTTTCTTCACTGATGGAAGGCAGTGCTCCTGACCTGTGCGTCGAATCGGGTTCCTGGGGGCAGTCTGAAAGATCAGATAAGGGATGAATGCCAACGACAGGTAGAAGGGAATCAGAGAAAGGGTGAGGCCATTCCATTCTATGGGAATGGCAATAGAAAAACCAGCGGCAGGGCACAAAAGACCCCGCCCCTGGTTTTTCGGGTTGGCCAGTCTGTTACGATGAAACCCCAGCCTCAGATTCCATCACCTGGCCGGTTCCATAAGAACGCGACATCTCCATCTCGGGAGTGCTGGAGATCATCCGGTAGGTCTGAAGCAAACGGTTTCCGAGAGACCCTGCCAGCCTTTTGAAAAATATCAGGCCCGTGGATGGATCTTTATCGAGGATTTCGTTCAGCTTTGTGACATCCACTCTGAGAAGGATGGTTGCCTCTCTGCACTCGGCAGAGGCAGTGTATGCCGCCCGTCCTACCAGGCTGGACCAACCAAAGACCTCGCCCGATCGATCTGCCGTATAGACGGTGTGCCCGCTGTCGCCAATGGTCAGTTTGACGCAGCCTTTGAGCAAGACATAGAAATAACGGGCTCGATCCCCCTCTCGAAACAGGGCATATCCTGTCTTATGGGTTTCCTTTTCTGCGATGTCCATGAACTCCTTGACGAAATCCTTATCCAGTCCCCGCAAGAGATCCGATTGTTGAAAATACATGGCGATCCCCCTTTCTCTTGACCCATTCGGGCTGAGTCAAGCATCAGTGGGCACCTGTGCGCCCCGTTTCTGCCATGGAAGGAGTCCGTGACCCGGGGGAGACCCAGGTTGAAAGACCCCTTGGTCGGTTGACCCCCTTGAATGTCATAGATGAACCCCCATGAGAAGGTTATTGGCCTTGGCGCCCACTCTGGCCTGAAAGTTCGAGACAAACCCGGCGACAACGGTCTTCGCAGGAATCGCTATTGGAGGCGGAATAGGAGCGTTACGCGTTGCCAGGTTTCGAAACCATCTATCGAACGCGAAGGAAGATGCAGCTCCGGTGAAATGGATCTCAAGCACAAGGTTATGTACATATTATACCCCATGATATGATCCAAAGTCAAACAGGGCCGAGGATCGAGGTCGATGCATTTGGCTCTTGAGCAGGCCTCGAAGCCCCCGATAAGAAGCAGAGGCTCGTCTGGAATGTGCTCCACCAAGAAAAGGTTTGACAGCCCTGGACTGCCGTCTTATCGTCGTTCAAGTGAGTCTGTGGCTGATTGAGAATCAACCCATTCACGAAGACATAGAGGGGTTGATCTGACCCAAGAAAGGTAATGGAGTTTACCTGAACCGCTCCACGTGGCTGATGACTCCTACCGAGGCAAATATGGCCCGGTTGGAAGTCTCCTAGAAAGTGCTCCTCCCGGGCCAGGCCCCGTGAGGGGCTTTTTCGTGCCCTGGTTTTCATATGGAAGAGATGGAAAGGAGTAAGGCGTATTCACATGGAAAACCTGTGGTTTCAATCCGCCCTTTGGATCGGGCTGGCCCTGCTGGCGGCGCTCCTATCCATACGGGTGAAAATATCCGTGGCCCTTGTCGAGATTGTGATCGGCGCGCTGGCAGGAAATTCACTCGGACTGATTTCAACCCCCTGGGTCAATTACCTGGCCGGGGTCGGAGCGATTCTCCTCACCTTTCTGGCAGGGGCCGAGATCGACCCGGCCGTGATCAGGAAACACTTCTGGTCGAGTACCACCATCGGGGCGGTGGGATTCTTTGCTCCTTACTTAGGGGTCCTTGCATTCACCCATTACCTCTGCGGCTGGCCCTGGCCCCAGGCCCAGATAGCGGGCATCGCCCTGTCCACTACATCGGTCGCGGTAGTCTATGCCGTCATGGTGGAGACCGGCTTCAATCGGACGGAGATGGGCAAGGTCATCCTGGCCGCCTGCTTTATCAACGACATCGGAACGGTCCTGGCCCTGGGGATCGTGTTTGCAAACTACAATCTCTGGCTGGCCCTGTTTGCCGCTGTGACCGCCCTGGCCCTGTGGTTGCTTCCCAGGTTCGTGCCATGGTATTTTGCAAAAGTCGGCAACAGGATCAGCGAGCCGGAAATC
>JAFGPH010000357.1 GCA_016926135.1 Deltaproteobacteria bacterium | reverse complement strand
GAGGACCTCTGGCCGTTTCTGGATCGGGAGGAATTCAGGTCCAACATGATCATTCCTCCTTTGGACGAGTAGCCCCCCATGAATGCTCTTTCCCCCGATAGAATTCAGGACCCCTGCGGAAGCTTTCCCGCCCGGGGCCGTTGCAGGGTGTGTCGGAGCGCGTTTCAGGATCGGCCTTTGCTGCGCTATGACAACATGCCCGCGGTGGCCCAGTTTTTGCCGGACGCGGCCTCCCTCGAGAGGGATCGGGGACTTGACCTGATCGTGTACCAGTGCCCGGGGTGCGGCCTGGTGCAATTGGACGGCGATCCCGTTCCCTATTACAGGGACGTCATCCGTGCCGCCTCCGTTTCAGAGGAGATGAGGGATTTTCGCGAGAAACAGTTCGAGGCTTTCACCCGGAGGTTTTCCCTCGGACTGAAGAAGGTCATCGAAATCGGCTGCGGCCGGGGCGAATTTCTCTCCATTCTGGGCCGGTTCGTTCAGGATTCCCACGGCCTGGAGCACCTTCACGAATCCGTGGCCTTTTGCCGTGGGAGCGGCATGAGGGTTTCGGAGGGTTTTGTCTCCGGGAGCATGCAAGAACTGGAGCACGCCCCCTTCGATGCCTTTCTGATGCTGAATTTCCTGGAGCACCTGCCCGACCCCAATGCAACCCTCAGAGGGATCTGCCACAACCTCGCCGGGGACGCCGTGGGACTCGTCGAGGTGCCGAACTTCGACATGATCCTGAAAAAAAACCTCTTCTCGGAGTTCACCTCCGACCACCTGCTGTACTTTACCCGGGAGACCCTGGGGACGGCCCTGAACCTCAGCGGCTTCGAAGTTCTTGACTGCAAGGAAGAGTGGTACCAGTATATTCTTTCAGCCACGGTGAGGAAGCGTCGGCCCCTCGACATCTCCCCTTTTCAGGGCGTTCAGGCCCGGCTTCACAGGGAGATCGAAGAATACCTCGGGGCCTTCAGCCCCGGAAAGGTGGCCGTGTGGGGGGCCGGCCATCAGGCCCTGGCCGTCCTCGCCCTGATGAACCTGTCCGGCAGGATCCGGTACGTCGTCGATTCCGCCGCCTTCAAACAGGGGAGGTTCACACCGTCCACCCACATCCCCATCGTCTCGCCCGAGAGGCTGGACACCGACCCCGTGGAGGCGGTGATCGTCGTGGCGGCGAGCTACTCCGATGAGGTGGCAGGCATCCTGCGCCGGAAGTACGGAGGCAGGATCCGGGTTTCCATTTTGAGAGATTTCGGGCTGGAGGCGGTCTAAAGGCCTGAGGGTTGAACCATGAAAGAATCCGACAAGAAACTCAATTATCTTCTCGTCATGCCGCGGTTGATTCAGACCGCGGGCGACGGCTATTCCTTTCCTCTCGGCATCGCATATATCTCGTCCAGCATGAAGAAGGCGGGGCATCGTGTGACAACCCTGAACCTGAATCACTGTGACGGAGAGGTGCAGGACCTTCTTCGCAGCGTGATCGAAAGAGACAAGATCGACGTGGTTGCCACAGGCGGCTTGTCCTTTCAGTACAACACGGTCAAACGGGTCGTTGAGGCTGCAAAGAAAACCGCACTCGGAACGATCACCATTGTGGGCGGCGGGCTCATCACCGGTGATCCCGAGCCAGCGATGGGGGCGCTGGAATACGCGGATTACGGTGTCATCGGAGAGGGCGAAATAACCATGAACGAGTTGTGCAGCACCCTGGAATCCGGCGGGGATATTTCCCGGGTCAACGGGATCATATACAAACAGGATGATCGATTCGTGAGGACCCAGCCGCGCAGGGAAATGGACGACATCGATTCCCTGCCATGGCCGGATTACGCCGGCTTTGACCTGGATGCATACCTGTCTTCCACACCCCCGGGCATCAGCGGCCTGAACGAGAGCAACACCGTCTTTATGCTGGCCAGCCGTTCCTGTCCTTACAATTGCACATTCTGCTTCCATACGACGGGCAGAAGATACCGCCAGAGATCCCTGGACGCCTTTTTTGAAGAACTGGACTACCTCGTTGCCCGCCATAAGATAGGGTTCATCTGCCTGGCGGACGAGCTCTTCGCCCGCAACCCGCAACGGGTCAGAGAGTTCTGCTCGAGGATTAAAACATACGGGCTGCGTTGGTGGGCGCAATTCAGGGTTGACGATATCACCGATGAGATCCTGCCCATCCTCAAGGACGGGGGGTGCGAGATCATGTCCTTCGGCCTGGAAAGCGCGGACAACCGCATTCTGAAAAGCATGCGGAAGGGAACCACGGTCGAACAGATCGAGCGAACGTTGAAGCTCGTGTTTGACGCCGGGATATCCCTGGAAGGAGCCTTCATCTTCGGTGATATCGAGGAAACCTGGGAGACGGCCAGCAACACCCTCCGATGGTGGCGTGAACATGCGCAGTACAGAATCTCTCTCAATCTGATTACGGTTTATCCGGGTTCGTACCTGTATCAGTACGCGTGCGAAAAGGGGATCATCCGGGACAGGGAGCAGTTCCTGAAGGAGGGCTGCCCGCAGATCAACGTTTCGAAATTGACGGACGGAGAACTATCCCTGCTGATCCGGACCATCATGGAAGCGCCGATGACTCTGACGAAGACCCTCGCCTCCGTCGTCGTCCGCGGCGTGGACCCCAATGCAGGGAGGGTCCATCTGACGGGCGTCTGCCTGTCATGCGGGGAGAGGAACGACTGGGATCATGTGAAGCTGTTCGCGACGAATTTTATTCCATGCAAAAAGTGCGGCCAGAAATACAACATTCCCCTTTCCTCCGAGCTCAGGGAAAACATTGATGAGAACATGAGGAGATTGCTGCTCAGGCACGGCAAGGTCGCGGTGTGGGGCATCAATCTCCACACGTCCGATCTGTTCAGGAATTCCGACGTGCTCAAAGGCGAGCAGGTGTACCCGGTGGATATTTCGAGTACGAAGAGAAAGATGGACCTGTATGGGAAGAGGATCCATGCCCCCGAAGTCATCGAGGCCGAGGGCATTGAGGCCGTGGTCGTTGCGATTCCTGTCTATCTCACGCAGATCGCAAGCCAGATTGAAGCCTACCATAAAGGGGTCACGGCCGTCATCGACATCTGCCACTTGACGGGGCCTGCCTATGGACTCTGACGGGAATGGCATGAAGCAAGGCAGCCCATTCGGTCTGAAGCCCTTGATCGAGTCCCTTCGAGCCTTCATCAGGAACCCCTCCGAGGGATTGCCGGAAGACGTTTTCCTTTTCGTCAGCACCATCACCCCCATGGTGAACGTAGACTTGCTGATCAAGAATGAAAAGCGCCAAACGCTCCTGACCTGGAGGGATGACGGGCATCATCCGCCGAGTTGGCATATCCCGGGGGGCGTAATCCGGTATCAGGAAACCCTCTCCGATCGGATACGCGCCGTTGCAGCCGCTGAATTGGGAGCTGAGGTGATTTTCAGCCGGGACCCGCTGGCAATGAACGAAGTGATCCTGCCTTCGAGCAAGATACGCGGTCACTTCATTTCTCTCTTGTACGCCTGCACGCTGAGCGCCCCTCCGGCTGGAGATCTCGCCTATCGAAACGGAACACCGAAACCAGGGCAATGGGCATGGCACGACACGTGCCCTGTCAATCTGATACCCGTCCACGAGATGTATCGTGCATATTTCTGAAACCCTGCAGGACAAGGAGAAGCACTGTGATGGATTCATCCAAGCCGCTGCGTCCGGCCGAGGCAGAGAAGAGGAACCGGCTCAAACGGGAAAAGCCTCACGTCTACGACAAGATCCTTCAATTCGACGAAAAGATCGCCCGGGGCGAGAGTATCGCCATTATCCAGTTCCAGTACGACTATACCTGCAATTTTCGCTGCCAGCACTGTTCGGTGAAGGGATTTCAGGGCAAGAAGAAAGGAAGATATTTTACGCTCGAGGATGTGAGGGAACTCTCCCGTCAAGCGGACGAAATGGGGCTTGCCCATCTGGTCATCACGGGAGGAGAACCGCTCGTCTTTCCCGATTTTGATGATCTTGTCAGGGCGATCGACCCTGACAAGTTTTACCTGACTTCGGATACGAACGGATGGTACCTGACCGAAGAAAAGGCGAGACACCTGAAACAACTCGGCGTCGACAAGATCCAGTTGAGTCTCGACAGCCTTTCCCCGGACGAACATGACGGATTCAGGGGCAGGGCAGGCGCCCATGAGAGGGCCGTGAGAGCCATCGATGCCGCCTTGAACGCCGGGCTCAATGTCATTCTTCAAACCGTGGTCACGAGGCAACGGGTGAGATCCCAGGAGTTCATCGATTTCCTGGAATTCGGAAAAAGCAAGGGAATCGGGATATTCGTCACATACGCCAAGCCTGTCGGGTCCTGGGAGGGAAATTTCGACGTTCTTGTGACAAGAAGCGATATGGATTACGTGAGAGAGCTTGAGAAGAAGTATGCTGTGTTCACCCATCTGACCCCCGCATACGGCCTTGATCTGGGCTGCATCGCGGTGAAGAGGATGGTGTCCGTCACCAAATACGGCGACGTGATGCCGTGTCCGTATATCCATGTTTCACTGGGCAACTTCTTCGATGAACCGTTGAAAGACATCATCGAAAGGGGCTTGAAGGTGAGGTATTTCGGCCGGTATGTGGACACCTGTCTGATTGCCGAAGACAGAAAATTCATCCAGGACTACGTCGTGAAGAGAATATACGGAAAGCCGCTGCCCGTCCCTTTTTCCGAGGTGTTTACGCGGGAAGATCTGATCGATCCGGGCGCCCCGTAGATGACGACCGTCGGCACGTTGCGTTCCCGGAGGGATACCATGAGACTGATCAGCATCGTCACGGCTTGTTACAACGAAGAAGAGAACGTTGAAGAGTTGTACCGTCAGGTGAAGAACATCTTTGCCGGGTTGCCGGAGTACGCCTATGAACACATCTTTATCGATAATTGCTCTAGGGACCGGACCGTGGAGATTCTCAAGAAGATCGCCGCGAAAGACAAAAACGTCAAAATCATCGTGAATACCCGCAATTTCGGGCCGGTCCGGTCCCCGCATCACGCCCTTTTACAGGCAAAGGGGGACGCGGCCATCTCCATTGTGGCGGACCTGCAGGATCCCCCTTCGATGATTCGCGATTTCATTAAGAAGTGGGAAGAGGGCTACATGAGGGTGGTGGGGGTGAAGAGGCGCAGCGAGGAATCGGCGATCATGTTCCAGCTCCGCCGTTTGTACTACTACATCATCAACAGGCTTTCGGATTCGGAACAGATCCAGAACAGCACCGGATTCGGCCTCTACGACAAGAGGATTGTGGAAATCCTGAAAACCATTCAGGATCCCTACCCCTACTTCAGAGGCCTGATGAGCGAAATCGGCTTTGAGGCTGCAACGATTGAATACGATCAGCCCGCGCGCAAGAGGGGGAAGACAAAACACGGCTTCTACTCCCTTTACGATATCGCCATGCTGGGGTTCACGAACCACTCCAAGGTGCCCCTCCGGCTGGCCGCCATGATCGGGTTCGCGCTCGCTGTACTCAATTTCCTGGTGGGCTTGGGTTACTTCATCTACAAACTGCTCTTCTGGAGCCGTTTTGACGTGGGAATCGCACCGGTGGTGATTGGCGTTTTCTTCTTTGCATCCGTCCAGCTGTTCTTCATCGGCATCATCGGCGAATACATCGGATCCATCCACACCCAGGTACTGAAACGGCCCCTGGTCGTCGAAAAGGAAAGGATCAATTTCGACTGAAGGTCCCCCCACCCGTCACCTTTTTGTCCCGATGACCGTGATGATGTCGTGCAGGTTTTTGCGGATCTTGATTTTGCCCAAACGTGACCGGCTGAGGATTTGATGGGCCCTGTAAGCCGGCCCCTCTCGCCTGCTCTGTGCGAGACGGTAGGGGATGGTTTTGAGAAAAAGCGTGTGACCGATGAAGGCGGATCTCTCGTGAGAAAAGCCGGACTTCTCCAAGGCAAGACGTAAGGTCCCCTCGCTGAAGTAGAACAGGTGGGAGGGAGGGGTAATCGCATAGAACTTCCTGCCCGTGAGGCGGGCGTACAGGCACTCGATGTTATGGACCTTGATGATGATCCATCCGGAGGATTTCAGGATTCTTCTGCAGTGCGCAAGACTCTCCAGGGGGTTTGGCAGGTGATCCAGGACATCCTGGAGGGTAATGACATCGAAGAAATTGTCGGGATAATCCGCATCCTCAAGTGCGCCCGAATGAATATGATCCCCGTATTTCTTTCGAGCCCGATCGGCCCACAGGGAGGAGATCTCGATTCCGTAGCGATCCCAGGTGTCCATGACGTCCAGAAAATACCCTGCCGCGCAGCCGATGTCGAGAATCCGCCCGCCGGAGAAGCGCCTCTGGATCAGTTCCTGGAGTTTCAGGAAGTAGTAGTTCAGGTTTTCCACGTTTTCGGGGTCTGCGTAAACGCGGTCCTCCTCTTCCTCGTTGTAGTACGCAGCCAGTTCGCTCAAGGAAAGCCTTTCTTTCACAAAGACGAGCCGGCAGGATGGACAGCGGGCGATCGTGAAACCGCCCACGTCGGGGTACAGGTCAACGAGTTCGCGGCTGCTGCACAGGGGGCACTGCGGGTGAAGACCGGGCATTTTCGAGGGAGCCTCCTCGATGTCGGATTCCGGAAGGGGCTGTTGTCTGCATCCTTTCCAGGGTCGCTATGGGAG
>JAFGPH010000356.1 GCA_016926135.1 Deltaproteobacteria bacterium | reverse complement strand
GCGATGGAGAAGGAGTTGCGGTTTGCGATTCGGGAAGGGGGCAAGACCGTAGGCGCCGGCGTCATCAGCGAAATCCGAGAATAGATCGGCTTGCGCAGACCCTTGAGGTTGAGTTGCGGTCGGGCTCTGCGTTTTGAACAAGAACATGGCGGTCCGCAAGCGTCGAAATTGAGACGGGAAGCGGTCAACCGATAGTAGGGTAGAGGCACACGGAGAATTCTCATGCGGGAAATCATCACTCTTGCCTGTGAGCAGTGCAAGCGCAGAAATTACAATTCAACCAAGAACAAGCGGAAAACCCCTGATAAACTGGCTTTCAAGAAGTACTGTCCGTTCTGCAGGTCTCATACGATCCACAAGGAGACGAAGTGAGGGCGGATCCCTGCAGGCCAGTAGCTCTAACGGCTAGAGCACCGGACTCCAAATCCGGGTGATGGGGGTTCGAATCCCTCCTGGCCTGCCAAAATTCGAATCGTAGAGAAGGGACGATCTTGGGGTCGGCCTTTGGGATGGTCAGTGAGCTTTGATGAAAAGAGTGGATCCAAAGTCAAGAAAGAGGGGGTTGCAGGAAAGATCTCATTCCGGTGAGACTTTGCAGAGCGTTTCCGCTGCGCACTCTCCTCTCTCCCGGGAGGGCAAGGTGGAGAAGGGAAGGAATAACCAGGCTAGCTCCAAGAGGGAACCTGAAAGAAAAAAGGAAGACAAGCGATCGGTCCTGAAATATCTGGGCGTGGCCGGTCAGTTCCTTCGGGAATCCAGGATGGAGCTGAAAAAGGTAAAATGGCCCTCACGGAAGGAGCTTCTGGCTTCTACAGGCGCGGTCATTGTTCTTTCCCTGCTGGTGGGGGTTTATCTGGGTATTATTGATTTTGCGCTGATCAAGATCGTCAAGGGCATTGTCGGATGAAAGGATGGACTTGGTTCTTGGGACCGGGTCTTGGGGAGTGCTTGTGGAACTGAAATGGTATATTGTGCACACCTACTCGGGGTTCGAGAACAAGGTCAAGGCCAACCTTGAGGAGAGGATCAAGACCCTGAATCAGGAGGATTTCTTCGGCAAGATTCTTGTTCCCACAGAGCAGGTGGTGGAACTCAGGAAAGGTCAAAAGAAGACTTCTTCCAGGAAGTTTTACCCCGGGTACATCATGGTCCAGATGGTGCTGAACGAGGAGACTTGGCACACCGTCCGGAATACGGCCAAGGTAACAGGATTTGTGGGCGGTGGCACGATGCCGTACCCGGTTCCGGAGGAGGAGGCCGACCGGATCATCCGGCAGATGGAAGAGGGCGTCAACAAACCCAAACCGAAATACCTCTTTGAAGAGGGGGATTCTGTAAGGGTGATCGACGGCCCTTTTAATAACTTCCAGGGCACTGTGGAGGAGGTCAAGCCTGACAAAGAAAAATTGAGAGTGCTGATTACGATTTTCGGGAGAGCCACTCCCGTGGAGCTTGACTTCATTCAAGTGAACAAGATCTAGGAAGGGTGAAATTTGTTATGGCAAAGAAGATTATCGCTACGGTGAAACTTCAGGTAAAAGGCGGACAAGCCAATCCTTCTCCACCCATAGGTCCCGCCTTGGGCCAGCACGGTGTGAATATCGCGGAATTCTGCAAGACCTTCAACGCGCGGACCCAGGATCAGATGGGCACGGTCATCCCGGCTCTGGTTACTATTTACGCGGACCGTTCATTTTCCTTTGTGACAAAGACTCCGCCGGCTTCGGTTCTTCTGAAGCAGGCCGCGAAGATTGCAAAGGGTTCCAGTGAACCCAACCGGCAAAAGGTCGGCGAGGTAACCAAGAAGCAAGTGGAGGAGATTGCGAAAGTGAAGTTCGAGGATCTGAATGCCTATGACCTTGCGCAGGCCATCAAGATCATCGAGGGGACGGCTAGGAGCATGGGAATTCAGATCGTCCCATAGGACGCAGGAGAGGATGCACAGTTATGGCTGAGAGAGGCAAGAGGTATCGAGAATCGTTTGCGAAGGTGGATCGGCAGAAAAGATATGGGTTTCAGGAGGCCATCCAGCTTGCGTTGGATTGCGCCCATACGAAATTCGACGAGACGATCGACATCGCCGTTCGTCTGGGAGTGGATCCGAGGCATGCCGACCAGATGGTCAGGGGCACGGTGGTCCTACCCTTCGGGGTGGGCAAGGAGACACGTGTTCTTGTCTTTGCCAAAGGAGAGAAGGAAAAGGAGGCCCTTGAGGCAGGTGCGGACTACGCCGGATCCGACGAGTATGTGGAGAAGATTCAGCAGGGCTGGCTGGAATTCGACAAGACCATAGCGACTCCGGATATCATGACCTCTGTCAGCAGGCTGGGAAAAATTTTAGGCCCTAGAGGCATGATGCCCAATGCCAAACTGGGTACGGTGACCTTTGATGTGGCTAAGGCGGTCAAGGAGATCAAGGCCGGCAAGATCGACTTCAAGGTGGAAAAAGCGGGGATCGTGCATGCTCCCATGGGGAAAGTCTCATTTGGGCAGGACAAACTGGTCGGAAACATCGGGGCCTTCATGGATACCCTTTTGAGGCTGAAACCCTCCGCAAGCAAAGGAACGTATCTGAAAAGTATCGCCATTTCTACGACCATGGGCCCGGGGATCAAAATAGACCCGGGGGTCGTAAAGGACCTGCTCGGATGAGAAAACTTCTTTCATCGATGGCCGGGGACAAGACTTGTTTCTAAATGAAAAGGGGAGGTGGTAACCGTTGGACCGTGGGAAAAAGGAAATTTTGGTGGACGACATGAAGGGCCGCCTGGCAAAGGCACGCGCCACCTTCTTGGTGAATTATCAAGGTATCGACGTGGAGACCTTGAACGCCATCAGGGGGGACCTACGAAAGGTCAATACGGAATTCCAGGTCGTCAAGAATCGCCTTCTGAAGCTGGCGAGCCGGGATACACAGACTGCGTGCATTCAGGAGCATTTCGTTGGGCCCTGCGCGGTTGCAGTCACCTACGAAGATATAGTGGGCCCCGCCAAGATTCTGGTGGAGAGAGACAGGAAGCTAGAGCACCTGAAGTTGAAGGTCGGGCAGATTGGCGGGAAGGCCATTGCCGTGGAGGAAATCAAGAGGCTGGCCGAACTGCCCAGTCGGGAGGTTCTCCTCGGCCAGGTCCTGGGGGCGATGCAGGGAGTTCCGACATCCCTGGTGAGGGTTTTGAACGGGGTGGTCTTGAAGCTGCTCTACGCACTGAAGTCCCTCGAAGCACAGAGGAGCGACGGCGCCGGCCAGTGAGATACGGCATATAGCATACATTTCATAAACGAAGGAGGTTAGGGAATGGATATGGCAGGGAATATCAGTAGGGAAGATGTGATCGAATATATCGCAAACATGACGGTCCTTGAACTTTCGGATCTCGTCAAAGATCTGGAAAATAAGTTCGGTGTTTCGGCGGCAGCCCCGGTGGCTGCTGTCGCAGCCGCTCCCGCCGCACAATCTCAGGAGCAGGTTGCCGAAAAGACGGAATTCGACGTGATTCTTATTTCGTCGGGGGACAAGAAGATCCAGGTCATCAAGGAGGTTCGCGCCATCACCAATCTGGGCCTCAAAGAGGCCAAGGCACTGGTGGACGGAGCACCCGGCAAGGTGAAAGAAGGGATCTCCAAAGAGGAGGCCGAGGGCATCAAGGCAAAGCTGGAAGAGGCCGGGGCGACGGTAGAAGTAAAGTAAGACCACTGGGGCCGGTCTGATTTCCGCTGATTGGGCAGTCGGGGGCTAGGAGATCCGATGAAAGGTGACGGGAACAGTTATCGCGTGAGAAGGAACTTCGGGAAGATCGAGAAGATCATTGATATCCCGGATCTAATCGAGATTCAGAAGCAGTCCTACGAGCGTTTCCTGCAAAGGGACATCCCTCTGGAGGGCCGCAAGGATATCGGGCTTCAGGGCGCATTCAAGAGCGTTTTCCCGATCTCCGACTTCAGTGGCTCTTCTTCTCTTGAGTTCGTCAAGTACACCATTGACAGGGCGAAGTATGAGGAGGATGAGTGCCTGAACAAGGGAATGACCTTTGAGGCTCCGATCAAACTGACCGTTCGACTGCTGGTCTTCGACACAGATACCACGGACGGAACCAAGAGCATTCGGGATATCAAAGAACAGGAGATCTATTTCGGAACCCTCCCCATGATGACTGAACGGGGCACTTTCATCATCAACGGCACGGAGCGGGTGATTGTCAGTCAGCTCCATAGGTCTCCAGGCGTCTTTTTCGACCACGACAAAGGCAAGACCCATTCCAGCGGCAAGTTACTCTATTCGGCCCGCATTATCCCGCTTAGAGGTTCATGGCTGGATTTTGAATTCGACCCGAAGGACCTCCTGTATGTCCGTATCGACCGGAGAAGGAAGTTCCCTGTAACCACCTTCCTGAAGGCTCTCGGGTTCTCCGCCCGGGAGATCCTGGACCACTTCTACAACACCGAGAAGATCCTGATCCGGGGGGAGGAATGCCTGCGAGCCGCGAAGATTGAGAACCTCTATCGACAGAGGATCCCGAAGGATATTTTGCATCCTAAAAGCAAGAAGGTCCTGGTCAAGCAGGGGGAAAAGTACTCGAAGAGGGTGCACGGTGCGCTGGAGGCAGCCGGAGTGACCCATATTCCGGTTACCCTGGAAGACGTGGTCGGAAGAATCGTGGCCGACGATCTGGTGGATCCTGGCACGGGAGAGGTCTTGGCGTCCAGGAATCAGCCGGTCACGAAGGAGATTCTGAAGAAGATCCAGGAAAGGAAAATCACGGAGTTCGAATGCCTCGTTTTGGATGCTCCCGACACAAGCACGAGTATACGGGACACGATGATGCTGGACAGAATCGATGCCAGTGAAGAGGCTGTCCTGGAGATTTACAGGAAGATGCGACCGAGCAGCCCTCCCACGTTGGAGGTTGCCAACAACTTTTTCAGCTCTCTTTTTTTCAATATCTCTACTTATGATCTGTCCCCTGTGGGAAGGCTGAAATTGAATCACCGGCTCAATCTGGACGTATCTTTGGATCGGCGGACCCTCCGAAAAGAGGACATCATCGCCACCGTGAAGGAGCTTATCCGGCTCAAAAGTTCCGAGGCCATGGTGGATGACATCGACAACCTTGGCAATCGGAGGGTGAGAGCAGTCGGCGAACTGCTGGAAAACCAATACCGTATCGGCCTCGTCCGCATGGAAAGGGCCATTAAGGAAAGGATGAGCCTTCAGGAAGTGGAGACGCTCATGCCCCATGATCTGATCAACTCGAAACCGGTGTCCGCGGTCGTCAAGGAGTTTTTCGGAACCAGCCAACTTTCCCAATTCATGGATCAGACGAATCCTCTATCAGAGGTCACTCACAAGCGAAGGTTGAGCGCACTGGGCCCGGGGGGACTTACCCGGGAAAGGGCGGGATTCGAAGTGAGAGACGTCCATCCTACGCACTATGGCCGCATCTGCCCGATTGAAACGCCGGAAGGCCCGAATATCGGTCTGATCGTCTCCCTGAGCACCTACGCGCGTGTCAATGAATTCGGTTTTATCGAGACGCCTTACAGGCAAGCGGAGGAGGGCAAAGCGACGAAAAGGATAGAGTACCTTTCTGCCCTGGATGAAGGAAATTACCCGATCGCGCAGGCGAACGCCCTGATCGACAAGAAAGGCACCTTCCTGACGGAGGAGGTGGAAGTTCGAATCGAGGGCGAGGCGAGCAGTGCCTCGGCACAAGCCGTCCGATACATGGATGTTTCGCCGGACCAACTCGTCAGTGTGTCTGCGTCCCTCATCCCTTTCCTGGAGCATGATGACGCCAACAGGGCACTCATGGGCTCCAACATGCAGAGGCAGGCCGTCCCCCTCTTGAGGGCCAAGGCTCCGATCATTGGTACCGGTATCGAGAGCGTGGTGGCGAGAGATTCCGGCGTAGCCGTTATCGCTCGCAGGAAAGGTGTCATAGAGGATGTGGACGCATCGCGGGTTGTAGTCCGTGCGGAAGGGGGTAGAGACGGAGAGGAAGAGGTCGAGATCTACAAGCTCACCAAATACAAGAAGTCCAACCAGAGCACCTGTTACAACCAGAAGCCGATCGTGCAGAAAGGGGATTCGGTCGGGAAGGGGCAAATCATCGCAGACGGGCCGGCCACAGAATTGGGGGAACTCGCCCTAGGGCAAAATGTCATGGTGGCCTTCATGTCTTGGGGGGGCTATAACTTTGAGGATTCCATCATCATCAGCGAAAGGATTGTGAAAGAGGATACCTTTACATCCATTCACATAGAGGAATTCGAAGCGGTATCCAGGGATACGAAGCTGGGAAAAGAGGAGATTACCCGGGACATTCCGAATGTGGGAGAGGAGGCGCTCAAGAATCTGGACGAGAGCGGCATCATCAAGATAGGAGCCGATGTCAGCCCCGGGGATATCCTGGTCGGCAAGATTACCCCCAAAGGAGAGACGCAGCTCTCCCCTGAAGAAAAGCTGCTCCGGGCGATCTTCGGGGATAAGGCCGGGGATGTGAAAGACACCAGCCTGAGGGTGCCTCCCGGTGTGGAAGGGATTGTGATTGACACCAAGATATTTTCACGGCGCGGGGTGGAAAAGGATCAGCGAAGTCTCGCCATCGAAGGGGAGGAAAGGGCAAGACTGGAGAAGGATAAGGACGACGAGCTTCATATCATTTCTCGGAGTGCCAGGACTCGGTTGAAGGAGATCCTCGTGGGCCAGAGGTTGAAGACCAATCTTCGTGACAAGAGTTCGGGCAAGCTTCTCTTCAGCACCAAAAAACCCCTTACCGGTGAGGATGTAGATCGAATCCCTGTGGAAGCATGGGCCGGTGCAGACCTCAAAGTCGAGATGGATCTCATCGAGAGGATGGAAGCCGTCGTTCGTAAGTTCAAAAGCCGAGTTGCTCAAGTCAAGGAGGTCTTCGATGAAAGGATCGAAAGACTGGGCCTCGGCGACGAACTGGCTCCGGGGGTCATCAAGATGGTGAAAGTCTACGTGGCCGTGAAGCGCAAATTAGCCGTGGGCGACAAGATGGCCGGGCGACACGGAAACAAAGGTGTCTTGTCCAGGATCCTGCCTCTGGAGGACATGCCTTACTTTGCGGACGGCCGCCCGGTGGATGTCATCCTGAACCCGCTTGGCGTTCCTTCCCGAATGAACGTCGGGCAGGTTTTGGAAACGCATCTGGGATGGGCTTCCAGAGAGATGGGAAGGCAAATTGCGGAACTCCTGGAAGGAGTTAGAGATGCAAATCTCCTGAGAAAAAAGCTGGCCGATTGTTTTTCCGCCGACGAGTACAGGAACCACTTCAAAAATCTGGACGACGAACAGCTGGAGGAGCGGGCGAAGTGGTTGAAGGACGGCGTTCCTATGGCTTCACCGGTTTTTGACGGAGCCAATGAAGATGAAATCAAGAAGTGTCTGACAAGGGCAGGACTGCCTGTGACCGGTCAAACGACGCTCTATGACGGCAGGACCGGACTGCCCTTTGATCAGCAGGTCACCGTGGGGACCTTGTACGTGATGAAACTGCATCACTTGGTGGACGATAAATTGCACGCCCGTTCCATTGGCCCTTACTCCCTGGTGACCCAACAACCCCTCGGCGGGAAGGCCCAGTTCGGCGGTCAGCGACTCGGGGAGATGGAAGTGTGGGCTATGGAAGCCTACGGGGCCGCTTATTCCCTTCAGGAATTCCTGACCGTCAAATCCGATGATGTGGCGGGCCGGACGCGGATGTACGAGAGAATCGTAAAGGGCAACAACGTGCTGGAGCCCGGGCTTCCGGAATCTTTCAAAGTTTTGGTGAAGGAACTGCTGAGCCTGGCCCTGGAAGTACAGCTTTTTGAAGATACCCAGGCCTGAACAGCCGTGAGCACCGGCCAAAGGGCTGAAATTCTTTTTCCCCGAAAGTCGATGGGACGGGGATCATGGACTTTTGTCAGGAAGCGGAGCCGTTTAACGTGCCATCCGCTTGCATGAGGTGAAGACGGTGGAAGAACTTTACAATTTTTTTGCCAAGCCGAAGGATCCATCCAGCTATAACGCCGTTAAAATCTCTTTGGCGTCTCCAGAGAAGATACGGGAAAGATCTCACGGAGAGGTCAAAAAACCGGAGACGATCAATTACCGCACTTTCAAACCTGAAAGGGACGGCCTTTTCTGCTCCAAGATCTTCGGCCCGATTAAAGACTACGAATGCAATTGCGGCAAATACAAGCGGATGAAACACCGGGGCATCATCTGCGAGAAGTGCGGTGTGGAAGTCATCCAGTCCAAGGTGCGGCGGGAGCGGATGGGGCACATCGAACTGGCTTCTCCCGTAGCTCACATCTGGTTTCTGAAATGTCTCCCCTCCAAGATCGGCAACCTTTTGGACCTGACGCTAAAGGATCTGGAGAAGGTTCTTTATTTCGAGAACTTCATTGTTACCGATCCCAAGGACACGCCCCTGACCAAAGGGACGCTTCTAACCGACGAGCAGCTGCATCGCGCTCGAGAGGAATACGGAGATCGCTTTCAGGTAGGAATCGGAGCAGAAGCCATCCGCGGGATGATGCGGGAATTGGATCTTGAACAGTTGTCCGCCTCCCTTCGGACAGAGATGGTGGAGACCAAGTCCGACGCGAAGCGCAAGAAACTGGCCAAGCGACTGAAGATCATCGATGCATTCCGGGAATCCAAAAACAAACCGGAATGGACAATTCTCACGGTCATCCCCGTTCTGCCGCCCGACCTGAGACCCCTCGTCCCCCTCGACGGCGGACGATTCGCGACCTCCGATCTCAATGATCTGTATCGAAGGGTCATCAACAGGAACAACCGTCTGAAGCGGCTTCTGGAATTGAATGCACCCGAGATCATCGTTCGAAATGAGAAACGGATGCTGCAGGAAGCTGTGGATGTCCTCTTCGACAACGGTAGACGGGGGAAGGTCGTCACAGGGGCCAACAAACGGCCGTTCAAGTCCCTCAGCGACATGTTGAAGGGGAAACAGGGAAGGTTCCGGCAAAACCTGCTCGGGAAAAGAGTGGATTACTCCGGAAGGTCCGTTATCGTGGTGGGGCCGGACCTCCGTTTGCACCAGTGCGGCCTTCCGAAAAGAATGGCCCTGGAATTGTTCAAGCCTTTTATTTACAGCAAACTGGACGAGAAAGGGCTCGCTACCACCATCAAGTCGGCGAAAAAGATGGTGGAGAGAGAGACGCCCGAGGTCTGGGATGCCTTGGATGAAGTGGTGAGAGAGTATTGTATTCTGTTGAACCGTGCCCCCACCCTGCACCGGTTGGGCATCCAGGCCTTCGAGCCCATTTTGATTGAAGGGAAAGCGATTCAGCTTCATCCGCTGGTTTGCACGGCTTTCAATGCCGACTTTGACGGCGACCAGATGGCGGTGCATGTTCCCCTCTCGATCGAGGCCCAGATTGAAGCCAGGGTTCTGATGATGTCCACCAACAACATCCTCTCCCCGGCAAATGGGGACCCGATCATCGTTCCCAGTCAGGACATTGTGCTGGGGATTTACTACATGACCCGGGACAGGGCCCTTTCAAAAGGAGAAGGGAAGATCTTCTCCAGCCCGGAAGAAGTCAGGATGGCCTATGATGCGGGCGAGTTGGATCTGCACGCGTTGATTGAGGTGAGGATCAACGGCAAGCGGGAAAAGACGACGACCGGTCGTGTATTGCTCTATGAGATCCTTCCCGAGAATCTTCCTTTTTCTCAGGTGAACAAGGTGATGACCAAAAAGGAACTGCGTTCCCTGATCAATGAGTCATACCGGAGGGACGGAATCAAGTCGACCGTCATCTTGTCGGACCGGCTGAAAGACATCGGCTATCGGTACGCAACCCTTTCGGGAATATCGATTTCCATGAAGGACATGAAGATCCCTTCTCGCAAGACCGAAATCGTGGAGGGGGCCGGCCGTGAGGTGAAAAAGATTGATGACCAGTACAAGAGCGGTTTGATCACGGATGGAGAGAAATACAACAAAGTGGTGGATATCTGGGCCCAGTGCACCGAGCGGGTGGCATCTGAAATGATGAACGAGATGGCGTTGGACGATGTGACAGCGCCTTCCGGAGAAAAAGTGAAGGCGGGTAGCTTCAATCCGATCTATATGATGTCCGATTCCGGTTCCCGGGGGAGCAAGGATCAGATGCGACAGCTTGCCGGAATGAGGGGACTCATGGCCAAACCTTCCGGAGAAATCATCGAGGCGCCGATCACCTCCAATTTCCGCGAGGGCCTTACCGTCCTTCAGTATTTCATCTCCACGCATGGAGCCAGAAAGGGACTGGCCGATACGGCGCTGAAGACCGCCAACTCCGGGTATCTCACCCGGCGCCTGGTGGATGTGGCCCAGGACACCGTGATCACGGAAGAGGACTGCGGCACGGTGGACGGCATATGGGTGTCCTCGCTCATCGAGGGCGGGGAGATTATCCAGGAGGTCGGCGCGCGCGTCCTCGGCAGGGTCGCGCTGGAAGATGTCATCGATCCGATCACGGAGGAGATCCTGATTCCGGCCAACGAAGAGATCAACGAGGAAAAGGTTCTGAAACTTCAGTTTTCGGGCCTGGAGAAGGTCAAAATTCGCTCGGTGCTCACCTGCCAGGCCAAGCGGGGGGTGTGCAAGAAATGCTATGGCCGAGACCTTGCCCACGGTCACGAAGTGAACATCGGGGAAGCCATCGGCATCATCGCCGCGCAGTCGATTGGGGAACCTGGAACCCAGTTGACCATGAGAACCTTTCATATCGGCGGGACGGCGAGCAAGCGGGCCGAGCAGACTACCGTTCAGGCGAGGAACGGCGGTGAGGTGAACTTCCAGAACCTGAAGACCGTGAAGAATTCGGAAGGCGATTACGTAGTGATGAACCGCCATGGCGAGATTGCCATCCTTGGAAAGGCCGGTCGGGAGATCGAAAGATACCCGGTTGTTTACGGGGCGGTTTTGAAGGTGCGGGACGGGCAGACGATTCAGGCCAACCATGTGCTGGCGGAGTGGGATCCTTTCAACAATCCCATCCTGACGGAGGTGCCCGGCGTGGTCAAATTCGGGGACATTTTGGACGGCGTGACCATGCAGGAGAAGCGGGACAAGGTTACCGGCAAGATCAGCCGGGTTATTGTTGAATCCCGGGAAATGGATGCCCGGCCCAGAATCTCCATCAAAGACACTGAGGGGGGGACCACTCCCGTTCCCGGAACCACAAAGGGTGTCGCACGGTATCACCTGCCGATCGGCGCCATCATTATGGTGAAGGAGGGGGATTACGTGGATTCCGGGACCGTGCTGGCGAAAATTCCGCGCGAGACGACCAAGACCAAGGATATCACAGGGGGCCTGCCCAGGGTTGCCGAGCTTTTTGAGGTGAGAAAACCCAAGGAGAATGCGATCCTCAGCGAGATCGACGGGACGGTTTCTTTTGGACAGTACACGAAGGGCCGGAGAAAGGTGACGATCACGCCGGATACCGGGGATCCCATCGATTACCTCATCTCAAAAGGTAAGCATTTGAGTGTCCTGGAGGGGGATTATATCCGAGCGGGAGAACCTCTTATGGACGGCTCCGCGAATCCCCACGATATCTTGAGAATCCAAGGTGTCAAGGAACTCGCCCGATACCTGGTGGATGAAGTGCAGGAGGTCTACCGACTGCAGGGGGTCAGCATCAATGACAAGCATATTGAGGTGATTGTGCGGCAGATGTTGCGGCAGGTGAGCGTGACCTATGCGGGAGATTCCAATTTCCTCCTGGGGGAGCACGTGGAGAAATGGCGGTTTGAGCAGGAGAACCAAAGCATCCTCGAAAGGGGGGGGCGTCCCGCTGCTGCGGAACCTCTGCTGCTGGGGATCACCAAGGCCTCCCTGAGTACGGAAAGTTTTATTTCGGCTGCATCGTTCCAGGAGACTACGAAGGTCCTCTCCGACGCGGCGGTCGCAGGAAAAATCGACCACCTGAAGGGTCTGAAGGAAAACGTCATCATGGGACGACTCATCCCTGCGGGGACCGGCCTTGCCGAGTATCGGAATCTGGAGATCGAAATGAGGAGCTGATTTTTTAAATTCTTGAAAGATGTTTCTTGACAAGAATTATTTGGAAATATATAAAGAACAGTTCTCGGATAACAGCGTTTCACCGATCCCAAAAATGTGAAAGGATTCTGAGGAGTAGCGGATGCCCACACTGAACCAATTGGTTAGAAGATCACGTGAAAAGGCCAAGAAAAAGAACAAGACCCCGGCTCTCCAAAGTTGCCCTCAGAAGAGAGGCGTTTGTGTGAGGGTGTATACGACTACTCCCAAGAAGCCCAATTCCGCTCTTCGAAAGGTGGCGAGGGTGAGGCTCACGAACGGGATTGAGGTGACCTCGTATATTCCCGGCGTCGGGCATAACCTGCAGGAACATTCGGTAGTCATGATTCGAGGAGGACGTGTCAAGGATCTGCCGGGTGTGCGGTACCACATCATTCGAGGTAGTATGGATACGGCCGGTGTGGATGATCGACGTCAGGGTCGGTCGCGTTATGGGGCCAAGAGGCCAAAGGGTATCTAAAGGAGTTCTGTATGCCCAGGAAAAGAGTGATTACGAAGAGACAGATTTTACCCGACCCGAAGTATAACAACCAGATGGTGGCCAAATTCGTCAGCTCTCTCATGAGGAGGGGCAAGAAGAGTGTGGCCCAGTCTATCCTTTACGGCGCCTTGGAGATCATTCGGCAAAAAACCAAGGAAGACCCTTTGGCGGTGTTTCAGAAGGCTATGTACAACGTGAAGCCGCTGGTGGAAGTGAAGTCAAGGCGAGTGGGCGGTTCCACCTACCAGGTCCCCACGGAGGTGAAGTCATCCAGAAGCCAGGCCCTAAGCATGAGATGGATTATCTCTTTTGCCAATGCCAGGGGCGAAAAAAGTATGGCCGCCAGATTGGCCGGTGAACTGATGGATGCGGCGAGCGGGAGGGGTACCGCGGTCAAGAAGAAGGAAGATACGCACAAGATGGCGGAGGCCAACAAGGCCTTTGCCCATTACCGCTGGTAGACCGGCGAAAAGGGATTGAATTTCAACGACATATGGGCCTCTTGGACGATAGGAGAAGTACACCGATCATTTCATGGTGCATAAGGAGGTAAGCGATGGCGAAGAAGAAGTTTGAGAGGACGAAGCCGCATGTGAATGTGGGGACGATAGGGCATATTGATCATGG
>JAFGPH010000355.1 GCA_016926135.1 Deltaproteobacteria bacterium | reverse complement strand
TGGGCCGTACCCACCAGGATTACCTCTTTGTCCCCGCTGCTTAGGTGATGGATGTCATCTTCTTGAGTCATATTCGTTTGCTTTCCAAAACGTTAGGCACTCTGCCGTGAAAAAATACCCCCCTCACCCCGACCCACTCCCCCCACTTGGGTGGAGAGGGGGATTTTCATCCTCCGGAGTGGCGAGAAGGACTACTCTGGTCATGCGCGTTTAAGCACTCTGGGCACTGCGAGCAGGGTGCCCTGCGTTTAAACATCGCACTTCTCTCATGTGCCCACTTTGGGCATGGTGGTAAACTTCTTCAACTGCCTCTCATAGTAATCCACCCCTTCCTCTGCCCGGGATATGGCCTCGCGGATCGTTTCTACCGCCTCCCGGGTCAGGCCGTTGGCATAGTACGCCTCTGCCAGGGTGTCCAGGAACACGGGAGAGCGCTTGAGGGCCACCGCCTTCTCGGCCAGATTCAGGGCGCGCTTTGGATTTCGGAGGTCCTGGTCGGGAACGGTCACCAGCAGCCAGGCCAGGTTGTTCAAGGCCACAGCCTGTGAATCATCCAGCTCCAGGATCTTCTCGTAGGCCTCCATGGCCTCCTTCAGCTTCCCTAACCTGTGATACACCATGGCCAGGTTCTGATAGAGATCCACGTTGTGGGGTTCCCTGGCAAGCTGCTCGTGGAGCACCTTGCCCACAAGGCCCAGAGTCATGTTCTCCTTGGCTGCGCTGAAATGCAGGACATAGACAAGGACGAGCATACAGGCCAGGTACCCTGCGAACGAGAACCTGAGGAACCGGTTGTGCCTCTTGAACACACCAGGATCGGAAATGAAGCGCGTCAGGCACTCCACCCTCTCCCTGATGCTGAAGTGATGCCAGCTCGGCAGATCCCGGATCTTTCCACTCAGGAAGGCGATCTTCTCGAGAGAACTGATGGTCTCCCGCGGGCCCCCCATGGTCACGGCAGAGAAGAGATCGGCCTGGCGTTCGAAGTGGCGCATGAAAAAACCCATCACGTATCGAAAGTAGAGGAACATGGTTCCCAGAAGGGGCAGGGAAAGGACCAGGTAGAAGGTGCTGGTACCCTGGGATTCCCCGCTCTCCAGGATCTTCACAAAGAAAGGCTGAACCGCCAGGAGGTAAAAGGAGACGTCGAATATGCCGAAGGAGAGAACCATATAACCGAGCAGGAAGATCAGGTAGAAGAGCATATGCCGGTACCTGGCATGCCCCATTTCATGAGCCAGCACGGCCTTGAGCTCCTCCACGGAGAGGGCCTCCATGAGCCCATCGGTCACCAGGATGTACCGATACCGCGGCACAAGGCCCATGATGCCCGCCGTCAGGATCCGGCCTTCGAAAAGGGGCCACTGCAAGAGGCGGCGGTACCTGAAATCCCTCTCCCTCAGGAAGGTCTCGAGATCCCGTACCTTGCCGGATAACGGGAAGGGCCGGCACCCCCACCAGGTCTGGATGAAACGGGGCATGAAGACCATGAGGAGACTCAGGAAGCATGCGAAAAAAACGATCTGTCCACCGGGGCTGTTCTGGAGATTCTCTATCCCCTTCCAGGGGACGAGGGAGATGAGATCGTGAACCAGGGTCAGGACCACCCATGGAAACAGGATGGGCAGGTTGAACTTGAAGTGGGAAATCAGAAAGGCCCGCCTTGTGACGTTCGCCCCGAAGATCGCGACGTACACCGGATACGCAAAGGTCCAGATCGTAGCGAGGTAACCGAGGAAGACGGCAAGGGCCAAGACCCCCTGAAGGACGGAGAAGGACTGAAAGCCTGGAACGGCCTGAAGCCAGTATTTCAGGTGGAAGAGATGGACGTCCAGCGCAAAGAGCAGGATGGAGAAGACCGACAGCCTCAGGATCAGACGATGATAATCACCGGTGACGGCGCCATCTCCGCCACCTTCTCTCTTCCACCGCTCCCAGAGGCGATGGAAGCCCCACCTGGAATAACCGGCCAGGATCAGCCCAGTGAGCAGCACCATGAGGACGGTGTAGCTCAGGGGATCCTGGGGTTTGCTCTCCTGATAGTTGATGTTGAATATGAGGAGGACAATAATGAAGTAGAGGATGTTGTTAAACATGAGAATTGATTCAATGGGAAGCGGGTGTGTCCCCCGCAGCGCCCTTCTGTGAAGAACCTTCCTCCCTCACGAAATCCAGCCTACCGTCGCCCGGAGGGATGGAGCGGTCCCCATTCAGGACGATGCTGACGTTGTAACGTTTTTCCAGGTACGCCAATTCCGTCCTCTTCCGATTCAGGAGGTAGGAAGCCACCTCCGGGGAAAGGGTGCCGTTCACCTGGATCACATCTCCCCTGGAAAGGCCCATCCACAATCTGCGCAGGTAGGAGACCGCCGCGGATTCCACGGACATCACGATCCCCCGGCCGTTGCAATACGGACAGGCCAGGTAGCTTTTGGACTCGATGGAGGGTCTGAGTCTCTCCCTGGACAGTTCCATGAGACCGAATTTGGAGATGTGGGAGGTATCGATCTTGGCGCGGTCTATTTTCAGCTCCTCCCGGAAGACCTTTTCCACCTGACGAATGTGGTTGCGGTCCCTCATATCGATGAAGTCCACCACGATCAAGCCTCCCACGTCCCTCATTCTGAGCTGCCTGGCGATCTCCCGGGCCGCCTCCAGATTGGTCTTGAAGATCATGGTCTCCGGTTCATCACCGGCCTTCCCTCGGCCGGAGTTCACGTCGATGGAAATCAGGGCCTCGGTGGGGTTGATGACAATGGATCCCCCGGACCGAAGGGAGACCTTGTTCCGGTAAATGCTCTCTATCTGGTCCTCAATTTTATGTTGATCAAAAATAGGTCTCTTTCCCTCATAGAGCTTCACCTTTTCCTGATCCCTGGGGGAGACGATCTTCATGTACTCCCGGATATTCAGATAGGTCTCCTTCTCGTCCACCAGGATCTCCGAGACATCGCTCGTGTAGGAATCCCGGAGGGTACGAAGCCACACGTCCTGTTCCTTGTGAATCAGGGAAAAAGTCGGGGCCTCCTTCACCCGTCCCCGAATGTTCTTCCACATCCTTACCAGCCTGCTCAGGTCTTTGGAGAGCTCCTTCTTGCTCTGGCCGGCGGCGACGGTCCTCACAATGTACCCGATATCTTCCGGCAGCTTCAGCTGGACCATGACCGATTTGAGCCGCTGCCGCTCTGCCTCGTCCTCGATTTTTCTGGAGACCCCGTTGATCGTGCGGCCGGGCGTCAACACCAGGTACCTGCCCGCCAGGGAAATGAAAGTGGTCAGCTGGGCTCCCTTGCGGCCCGGCATCTCCCTCGTGACCTGGACAAGGACCTCCTGACCCCGCTGAAGGACCTTTTCCATGGGGGGCGTCCCGTGGGTGCCGGAGGCGGGGAGATCCACCACGTAGTACTCGGGGTGAACGTCGTTGATCGAGAGAAACCCATTCTTCTCCACTCCGAAATTCACGAAGCACGCCTGGAGCCTCGGCTCGATCTTCTCCACCGTCCCCTTGTAGATGTTCCCCACCTTCTGCTCTGCCGTGGAGGTTTCCACCTGAAACCCGTCCAGCCTGCCGTCCTTGATAAAGGCCAGCCGGTACTCTTCCGCATGGACCGCGTTGATGAGCATCATCGTCGTCATGACCGC
>JAFGPH010000354.1 GCA_016926135.1 Deltaproteobacteria bacterium | reverse complement strand
GGGCAGAATCAGTGAATGTTCCTCCTGCTCCAAACCCGAAGACTGCCATCGCTCCGGAGAAACGACCTTCGCCGTCTATTTCCCGCCAGCACGCCTGGAGGCGAGGCCGGGTGGATGAGATTTTGAGGATTTCAAATGGGTGACATGACCTCCCATGAGCATCTCCTTCAGAGGGTCAAGGACCTGGAGAAAAAGCTCGCCGAATGCAGGGCCATGAGGAAAACCTCCGAGGAACGGGAGAAGAGCCTTGCCCTCATTGTGCAGGGGAGTTCCATCCCCACCCTCGTGGTGAATGAAAACCATGTGATCACTCACTGTAACAGCGCTTACGAGAAATTCAAAGGCATCCCCGCGCAGGAGATGATCGGGACAAGGAACCAGTGGATGACCCTCTACTCGGAGCCCAGGCCGGTCATGGTGGATTATGTGGTGGACCGTATTCCCGAAGAAGAAATCCTGCGCCATTTCGGGAGCAGGTGCCGAAAATCGCCGGTTGCAGAAGGTGCCTACGAGGCCGAGCTGTTCTTCCCGGAGTTGGGGGAAAGCGGGGAATGGCTCTTCTTCACGGCAGCCCCCTTGATCGATGAAGCAGGACATCTGGTCGGCGCCGTGGAAACCATTCAGAACGTGACCCCGCAGCGACGGGCGGAAGAAGCGCTGCGCCACTCGGAGAGGCGGTTTAGGTCCTTCCTGGACTTCGCCCCCTACCCCATGGGGGTCTTCACCATGGAAGGGCTGCCCACCTATCTCAATCCCCGGTTTACCGAGGTTTTCGGCTGGACCCTGGAAGAACTGGAAGGTAAAAAGATCCCCTTTGTGCCCGAGGAAGAAAAACGCGACACCATCGAGAACCTCAAACGCCTTTACCGCGACAGGATCCTGATGCGGCATGAATCCAAGAGGTTCACCAAAGACGGTCGCCTCCTGGACGTGGCCATTCGGGCCGCCATCTATGCCGAATATGACGGTGGGCCGTCCGGGGTCGTCGCCATCTTCAGGGACATCAGCCACCAGAAGCGAATCGCCCGCATCAATGAAGCCATGCTCCGCATCAGCCTGACCCTGCCCGGATATCTCAGCCTGGAGGATCTTCTGGACTATGTCAACGAGGAAGTGAAACGGCTTCTCGATACGGAAGGATCCGTCGTCATCCTGCTGGACGAGGAAAGGCAGGAATTCTTCGTGCTAGGGGCGGCTTACGACACCGCGGACATGGAAAGACGAGCCAAGGAAATTCGCTTCTCCATGGATCAGCTCGTGGCAGGCAAGGTCATCAGGACCGGGGAGCCCATGATCGTTTCAGACACCTCTGAAGACCGGCATATGCACGAAGAAAGGGACCGAAAGCTCGGTTTCAAGACCAGGAATCTGGCCATCGTCCCCCTGAGAGGCCGCGAACGAATCGGCGGGGTGCTCTGCGCCATCAACAAGAAACAGGGAGAATTCGAGAAACAGGACATCGAGCTGCTGGAAATGATTGCCGGCGCCGTCGCCCTTTCCATCGAGAATACCAGGGTCTCGGAGGAACTCAAAAAGGCCTACGCGGAAGTTTCCAGCCTGAACCGGGCCAAGGATAAGGTCATCAACCATCTTTCCCACGAACTGAGGACACCCCTGGCCGTGCTTGCAGGCGCCCTGAATCTTCTTGAACGCAATCTTCTTGAAACCGCCGGCGATGCATGGAAGCCGGTCATGCAAATGGCCGAGAGGAACCTGGACCGCATGAAGGAGATCCAGTACCAGGCACAGGATATCATGGAAGGCAGAGAAGAGAGGATCCACATCCTTCTCACCCTGCTCTTGGATCAGTGTGCCGATGAGCTCGCCGCCCTCTTCGCGGAGCAGCTGGGGGACGGAAACGTCGTGGAAAAGGTGAAGGGCAAAATCGATGAGATCTTCGGGCCCAGGGAGGCGGTCTCTAAGGCACTGCCCCTGGATGAAACGGTCAGGAAAAGGCTGGACCAACTGGAGCCCTCCCTCTCCCACCGACACGTGGAGATCCTCGCACAGTTCGAACCGACTCCCCCAGTCTTCGTGCCCCACGACGTGCTTCAGAAGGTGATCGATGGTCTCATCCGCAACGCCGTTGAGAACACACCCGACGAAGGCAGGATCGAGATCGCCGTCCACCCAGAGGGAGAGGGCAGCCTGTTGCTTGTGCGGGATTATGGTATCGGTATTGTGGAGGATGCAAAGAAGAGGGTCTTCGAGGGCTTCTTCACTGCCAGGGACACCATGATGTACTCCAGCAAGCGGCCCTTTGACTTTGGCGCAGGCGGGAAAGGGGCGGATCTTCTGCGCATGAAGATCTTCTCAGAGCGTTACCATTTTCAGATCGATATGGCCTCCTCCAGATGCCGCTTCATCCCCGAGGAGACCGATCTCTGCCCTGGACAGATCAGCCGGTGCCGCTTCTGCACCAAGACGGAGGATTGCCACGGCTCGGGAGGCACCGTATTCTCCCTCTACTTCCCACCGCCGCCGAACGGCGTTTCCACCTAGTGTGGTGTCTCAACGTTGACTTTACCATGATGCCCTGCCCACAGGAACGCCCAACAGGGCGGTCGGGGGGTGGTCTCACTATCACCTGGGATCCATACAGGTATTTACGGGAGACCAGAACTAGAAGTCCTGGAACTCGTCATCCTTGAGGGGAATCACCTGCTCGGGGGTCACCTCCTTGCCCCCGGTGAGCACAGGCCTTCCCCTGAGAGGCACGG
>JAFGPH010000049.1 GCA_016926135.1 Deltaproteobacteria bacterium | reverse complement strand
CCATGTCTCTGGTGGGCTTTGTTATAGTAGATGGCGTAACGGCTAAGGAGTCGGCGCATGTACCGAGGAAGACCTCCGGGTCCGCTTCTCAGGAGGATATGGGCGTGGTTGGCCATGAGCGCCCAGGCATAAATCTTCGTACCCGTATCGACAGCCAGCGCCCCCATACGCTCGATAAAGGCCTTGCGGTCTTTCACCCCACCCACGATTTCTCCGCGCTCCATCCCCCGGATCATGACATGGTGCAGGGTCCCAGGGCTGTCCAATCTCGCCAGTCTTGGCATCTCATTCCCGCCTTCCACTGTGTTCAGACGAATCCAATATCATCATCTGTAAATAAAGTTGAGAATGTCCCCCAGACTTGTCATAGGGGAAGAGCCCTGTCATTCCATCCTGGTCGTGACCCCTCCGACCTTCTAACTTCCTATTCTCCGTTGGCACCTGTGGCTTTTTCAAATCCACTTGCTATCCTTTGAACACGGTTCTTGTCTATTGGACCGCAGGCCGTGTCCGTAAACGAGCATCCGAAAAAACTTCTTGACAGACAAAAATATGTGATCAATAATCTGATCCAAAATTTAATCACTATTTGGATTCATAAGAATGGATGCAACCGTTCGAAGCCCTCTGGATTCAAAGAACCATGAGGCCTGTAAGGCCATCAAGGACCTCATTTTTAGCGGTCAACTCTTCCCGGGACAGAAGATCATTTACCGTGACCTCGAGGAGAAGCTGAAGATGAGCAAGACGCCGATCATCAACGCCCTTATGATGCTGGAACGGGATGATCTTGTTGTTTCCAAAAAGAACCGTGGCTTTTGCGTGCGAGTCGTCAACCGCAAGGGCGCGGAGCAGGTCTACGAACTCCGTCAGACATTGGAGAAAATCGCTATCGAAAATGCGATTAGAAACTACGGCAAACATGATTTGGAGGTCCTGAAGGCAAGACTGGATGAGTATGACAAATACGAGTCGGACGTATACGACCAGAAGAGATGGGCTCTCGATTCAGCTTTCCATTTACAGATTTGTGCCATGGGAAAGAATCCCTTCTTTGTGAGAATGATGGAGCAGTTCTACGAGAACATCTACTTCATGTTGAAGGTGATATTCCTTAACCCTTCGGTGGAGAGATTCAAGAAGGACCACGAACTGCTCTACAAGGCCATCAAAGGCCACAAACTGGAAGAGGCGCAGAGGATTGCACAAGCGCACTTCGATACGGCCAGGGACCTTCTCGTGAAAATGATGAGAACCTAAAACTCAGGAGAATCAGGATGCATGACAACTCATGGAAAAAGTTCGTCGCAGCGGCTGTACAGGCAGCACCTGTCCTGCCTTTGAGCAAGAAGGGGACCACCGAGAAGGTTCTTGATCTGATGTCACAGGCCGCAAGGGAGGGCGCGCGCCTGATGGTGTTTCCCGAGACGTTCATCCCGGCTTATCCGAACTTTTCCGTTGATCTCCAGAACCCCAATGAGTGGCAGGAAAACCTCCGATACCTTCTCTCTGAGTCCGTTTTCGTGCCGGGAGAGGAGATCGACCGAATCGCAAAGCACGCAAGGGACCTGAAGGTGTACATCTCCATCGGTGTGAATGAAAGGGTGAAAACATACGGAGGGCGGCTTTACAACACCCAGGTGTTCATAGGTTCCCACGGGAGAGTCATCGGCAGCAGGCGGAAGCTCCTTCCCACAAACAGGGAAAAGGTTTTCTGGACCCCTGGCGACGGTGCCGACCTGCAGGTCTATGAAACTGAGCTCGGGGTGATCGGAAGCCTGATCTGTTATGAACATCTCCAGCCCCTTTTTAAATACGCACTGATGGTGCGGGGTGAGCAGGTTCATTGTGCGGCGTGGCCCGGCTGGCCCAGTTATAAGAAAGGCCGAACCAACAAGCATGTGATCGATGTGTCGGCTCGCCAGTATGCCCTGGAAGGCCAGTGCTTCGTTGTCATCTCGTGTATGTACGTATCGGCAAAGGATGTGCCAGCGGGGCTTTTCGGAAATGCGGCATGGGCCTACTTCGGCGGAAGCGGCATCGTGAACCCTGCCGGTGAATACGTGGCAGGGCCAGAATACGACAAAGAGACGATCGTATTCGGAGAAATCGACCTGTCCATCAATGCCCTCAGGAAATCCCTGGTTGATATTACAGGGAAGGACCAGCGCTGGGACGTCATCCAGCTTGCCTGGAAGGGGACGCAGACCGCTCCTTTCCTTCAGCCGGCAAAACCTGCGACAGAGGGGGCAATCGTCTGGGATACCCGGGAACTGGAGGAACAGGTATCAGCGCTCAAGGAGGAGGTCGCAACCCTGAGAGGGATTGTGGAAGGAATGCCTGAGAGGAGAAGAAAGAGAGACTGATGGGGTTGAGATGCACGCTTTGACTAACCTCTAGCGGAAGGAGGATGAACATGTCCGATCGGATGATGAAACATTTTAGGGGAATGAGCCGTCGTGAGTTCCTTGTGGTCAGCCTGGGCGCCGGCGCAGTGGCATTGATGCCTCGCATTGGGCTCTCCCAGGGAGCTCAGCCTTACCGTATCGGGGTCCTGCTGCCCAGCACGGGGACGGGCGCCAACTACTCGGAACGCCCCATCAAGGGGTTGCCTCTGATTGCAGCCGAGATCAACAAGCGTGGCGGCTTCTTGGGTAAGCACCCTGTCGAGTTGATCTTTCGGGACACGCAGACCAAACCCGACGTGGGGGCCCGCGAGGCTCGGTCGCTCATCTTGAATGAGAAGGTTAGAACCATCATTGGCATGTGGTCCTCTGCCGTGGCCATGGCGGTGCAGGAAATCGTTCATGAGCACAAAGTTCTGCATCTGGCCGCTACCAGCAACTCCTCCAAGATCGTCAATGAGAATTACACGCCCTACACATTTCTTTTCGGCCCCAACTCGCAGATGCAGTCGTCGGCCACTGTCGTCGCAGTGTCCAGGATGATCAAGGAAAAAGGCTGGAAAAACTACGTGACCCTGGGACTCGACTATGAGTGGGGCCGCGATGCACAGAAGGTCTTCGTATCGGAGCTGGCCAAGGTCTCCCCCCAAACCAAACTCATCAAGGAACTCTGGGCCAAGCTGGGGGAGACCGATTTCACCTCCTACATTACAGCCATCATGGGACTGAAGCCCGACTTCGTCTTTGGCGCCATCGCCGGCAAGGACAACGAAACGTTCCTGCAGCAGGCCAAAGGAGCCGGGTTCTTCCAGCGCGTGACCTACCCAGGCGTCTTCTTGCCCGTCACGGAGCTGATGCAGCAGCGCCGGACCCTGCCGCGCGGGATCATCGGGCTCAATCGGTGCCCGTTCTTCGCCCACCTGGACAACCCGTTGATGAAACACTACATCGCGCT
>JAFGPH010000353.1 GCA_016926135.1 Deltaproteobacteria bacterium | reverse complement strand
TTGCGCCAAAACCCCATGTCGATTGTCGCAAAGGTAGGCTGCCGCAACTGACGGAGAAGAACGGGCACGCGTTCGTCTTTGATGACCTCTGCAGGACGCAAATCTCGAAGACGCCGGACGGTGGCCCAACGTGCGATGGGAAGGAGGACTTCGAGATCAAAAAGCTGATCGTCAAGAATGAGTTGGCTCACACGGTGACCTCGGCAGGCGTCTTGCGATGCCCAGAATGCCTTGCCTGCAACGCCTGCGATGCCAAGTGAATCGCCTCCTCGACTGCCGAACGGGTGAGCTCGGGCCAGCTCCTGAGCAATTGGTCTACGGAGTATCCTTTGGCCAGAAAGGTCAGCACCGTGTCTACCGGCACACGAGTTCCTTTGAAGGTCAACTGACCGTGACAGATCTCCGAGTCAAAAACCAAATGGCTGCCAACTTCAACCTGACCCATGGTGCCCCCCCATTGATATGCACATGATAACACGAGCAACTCACCATCGCAACCCTATCTTCAGGGAGTGCATGATTGACGAGCTACATTGAAGCTTCTGGCACCCTACTCGGCTCAGGATTGCGATAAGCAGGTCATCCCATAGAATTTACTTGAAATTGTGATAATTTCACCCACGGCACCGGAGGTGTTATGTCGTGAGCATTCTCCAGGATTGTGATGGAATCCTTGCTCGTCGGGTATGAGTGAATTGGGGCCGGAGGAGCCGATGACGATCTCCCCGGCCCCTCTTCTCCTCATCCGTAGAGGTTTTCAATCCACCTGAGCGCCTCTCGGGTTCACTGACCTTTCCAAGATAGCGCTGGGTGGTGAATTGGAGTGCTGGAGGATCACCTTGCTGAGTAGCTCCACGGCGAGTCCCGCCTTTTACACTTTTTTACTCTTGCAACAAACTCTCTTTGCGAATTTATGGCATGCTAAGACTTCATCAGCAAGAGAACGGCCGAAACGGCTGTAATGTCGGCAAAGGAGAATGGATATGAAGAAGAGCACTCGAAGGGAATTCATTTTGAACGGATCGGTGGTTCTGGGTGCAGCTCTATCCGGACTAGGCCTGAGTAGCGGTCTTGTGTCCCCTCGGCGGGCCTCCGCAGGGGAGGTCATTTTTCCGGAGCCAAGCTGTGGGGATGACAAGAACAATGAAAAACCGGTACTGATCGCCTATGCAAGCCTTTGCGGTTCCACAGGTGGTGTTGCGGAGGCCATCGGCCGCGTGTTTTGCGATAAAGGGGTGCGAACCGACGTACGACTCGCCAAGAACGTCGAGAGCGTCAACGGTTACCGGGCCGTGATAGTGGGTAGCGCGGTCCGGTCCGCTTCCTGGTGGCCCGATGCCATGACCTTCGTTTCTCGGCATGAGGAGGTTCTTGGCAGTATTCCGGTTGCCTATTTCCTCACCTGCCTAGCACTGTACAAGGACAGCCCCGAACAGAGGAAGTTGGCCTTGGGGTATTTTGACCCGGTCCTCAAGGCCTCGCCCGGGGTAAAGCCGGTTGACCTCGGTTGCTTTTCCGGTGCGCTGGACTACAGCAAGATGGGATTCATGTACCGCACGATCATGAAGTCAAAGATGAAGGACAAAGGGGTTCCGGAAGGCGATTTCCGGGATTGGACTGCAATCCGGACATGGGCCAGAACGGTACTCTCCAGGCTCTGAAGTGCACGAATGATGGGCCTTGGGCTAGTCTGGAGGAAGAGGGGGCAGATCATCTCTGAAGATGAACTCCTCCTGTCAGCTGGCGACGCGTTGACAGACAAAGGCTGAGGGAGGGGGAATCACGTCAATCAAATACGGTCAACACAACCGAAATCGGAACACGACTGCTCCATCTATCAGAGGCTGTTGAGGTTGGTATATCGGTTATGTGGAGAGAGAATGGGTCTTTCTCCCTTAGGACCAGAAAGAGGTAAGCACAACATCTTCTGGACGGAGTCACTTGCCATTGAAGGAAGGTGCCCCTCGGTTCCTCCTACAATCCTTCATTCAAGGAACATGGACCCATGAGACGCCGTACCCCCTCTATGCGGTGCATTTGCAGGCTTATCAGAAGGCATGGTTTGATGTATAAGCACTTAAGATGCCCAACCCGTGAGGAGTGAAGTTCCCGGATTCTGATGAGCCTGCAGGACAAGATAGAACGGATTCGTTCCAGTCTCTCCGAGTGCATGCTCCGGGATCGGGAAGCCCTTTACCGGCGGATCGACGTCATCCGGCGAGGGGGAAGACGGCAGGGAGCCCGGGAAGCCCTGCAAAGGCTGGAGGCGCTGGGTAGCAGGGTCCGGGCCTCCATGGAGGAGCGGCGGAGGCGCCTGGCCCGCGTCCCTTCCGTCACCTACCCCGAACACCTGCCCATCACGGCCAGGCGCGCGGAGATCGTGAAGGCTATCCGGGAGCATCCGGTCCTCATCGTGTCGGGGGAAACGGGCTGCGGCAAGAGCACCCAGCTCCCCAAGATGTGCCTGGAGGCCGGCCGGGGGCTCGCCGGAAAGATCGGGTGTACCCAGCCGCGCAGAATCGCGGCCACCACGATCGCACGCCGCATCGCGCAGGAACTGGGTGAGGACCTGGGCCGCTCCGTGGGCTACAAGATCCGGTTCACCGACAGGACCAGCCGGGAAGCCTACATCAAGGTGATGACCGACGGCATGCTCCTGGCCGAGACCCAGGGAGACCGGAGGCTCCTGGAATACGACACCCTGATCATCGACGAGGCCCACGAAAGAAATCTCAACATCGACTTCCTCCTGGGCATCCTGAGGACCCTGCTGCCCGCAAGGCCCGAGCTGCGGGTTGTGATCTCCTCCGCCACCCTGGACACGGAAAAATTCAGGCGGGCCTTTGACGACGCACCCCTTGTCCACGTGAAAGGCCGGATGTACCCCGTGGAGGTGGAGTACATGCCTCTGGACGAGGAACAGGAAGCGGCCGGGGACATCACGTACGTGGACATGGCTCTCAAGGCCGTGGAAAAGCTGCTTCCCGGAAGGCGTCCGGGGGATTTTCTCATCTTCATGCCCACGGAGCAGGACATCCTGGAGACCTGCGAGCGACTGGAGGGGAGGGGATATCCGGGCGTGACCGTGCTGCCCCTTTTTGCCAGGCTCCCCGCATCCGAGCAGGGGAGGGTCTACACCGTGAGCGGGCCCAAGATCGTGGTGGCCACCAACGTGGCCGAGACCTCCCTCACCATCCCCGGCATCCGCTACGTGATCGACACGGGGCTGGCGCGCCTCTCCACCTACCAGCCCAGAACCCGAACCAAGGCCCTCCCCGTCACGGCCGTTTCGAGGGCCAGTGCGGACCAACGAAAGGGCAGGTGCGGCCGGGTCCAGCACGGGGTCTGCGTGCGTCTTTACTCCGAGGAGGATTACCTTTCGAGACCCGCCTTCACCCCGCCGGAGATCCTGCGCTCCAATCTCGCCGAGGTGATCCTGCGCATGCACGACCTGGGCCTGGGCCGGCCGGATGCCTTCCCTTTCCTGGACAGGCCCGGGGATCGGAACATCAAGGACGGCTTTGAGGTGCTGCTGGAACTGGGCGCCATTGCGCGGGAGGGGAGGGACTACACCCTCACCGCCATGGGGAGGAGCATGGCCCGCATGCCCCTGGACCCCAGGATCTCGCGGATGATGATCGAGGCCAAGAGGGAGGGATGCCCCGGGGAGGTGGCGGTCATCGCCGCAGCGCTCAGCATCCAGGACCCCCGCGAACGGCCCATGGAAAAGGCGGACCGGGCCGATCGGATGCATGCGCC
>JAFGPH010000352.1 GCA_016926135.1 Deltaproteobacteria bacterium | reverse complement strand
GTGGTGGGTGGGGACCTTTGTCTTAGCCCTGTGGGCGACCTTGCTGGGTGAGTTGGCCTCGGCAGCGGCCTACCGAGTGAACCGACAGGCCATTGAGAAGAGTTCGAAGCGAGCCCTCTACTACCAGGAGCAGTCCCTCAAGGCCAGACAGGCCAAAGACGAGAAAGCCTACAAGATGATCAACAAGCTGGCCAATGAGGCCTACGGCAAGTCGTTCTTTCTCCTCATGGCCATGGGCATGGGATCTTTGTGTCCCGCCTTCCTTGCGGCAGCCTGGCTCAACGAACGGTTCGGAGAATTTGTGTTCTCTCTTCCAATCTGGGCCGGGGGCTTTGAACTGAACTTTCTCGCCCCGTTTATCATCCTTTACATCGCGGCCAGGATCCTTATGAAAGAGGTGAGACCCCGCATTTCCCTGCTTTTTCACCGTTGGGGAGGGAAGAGTGCCCTCGGCCAGCTCCATCATGATCACCCTGCCGGGAATCTCTCACGGTAGACGGCAATGAAATTCATGCGGAACTCGTCGATCCCCGATACCCCCACGTTCACGTCCAACATGTGAGCCCCGTCCTGGACCTGTCTGATCGCCTCGTCCTGCACCATCCTGAGATTTCCTTCCTCCATGGCCCGGGCCAACTTCTTCCGCCCTGTGGGATTGATCCTTTCCCCGATGATGACCGGGGGATGCTCGGGACCGTTGACGACGCTCTGTTGCCTTGCCTTGTGCCGTTACACATGGGCAAGGATTTTTCGACAGATAGTGCTTTCCATTTCCACCCTATTCGTAATACGCTGGCCGATATCGTGCCATGCATAGAAATGGTATCATCGCCTGCCTTCAGGACGCTGTCATGCGATCGGATGTGCATGCGATCATCATGAAAGCGACCGGTGCTCTGTGCCGGGCATGATCGGATGGAAATCCTTAACCGCCCTGCAAGCGCCGTCAGGCGGCTTTCTTTCCTGGAAGGGAGCAAGAAGTCTGCGCGCGCGGGAGGGAAAGGATGCGTGGACTGGATGTCTGAAATCAAGAAGCCCTGCCACGAAGAGGGCTGGGTAAGGTCGGTTCCGCTCCTTCTCGATCCCCCAAGCCTGAAAGACAACACGGCCGATGTGGACCGCCTGATCCGGGGGATCAAGCGATGCCTTGGCGTCCAGACAGTCACTGTCAGTGTTCCTCTCGTCAGGCGGGTCCCCGAGATCCTGAGGGCCAGCGATTACAGGGTCCATGCACTCCTCCATGAAGAGGACGGCCGGGGGATCTGGCACCTGATGGACCTGCTCCCCGATTCAGCCGAGGTGTCCCTTGCGGGGGTCGCTCTGGATCTGGGCACGTCCACCATTGTGGCGCGACTTGTGGACCTCCAGACCGGGCACACGAGAGGGGAGGTCTCTTTCCTGAACCCGCAGATCTCTGTGGGCCCCGATATCCTGACCAGGATCCATCACGCGGGCCGTCCCGGAGGGCTCCACGAACTTCAGGGGAAGTTGGTGCAGAAGCTGAACCAGGAAGTCGGTCGGCTGTGCAGCGGGTCCGGCATTCGGTCAACGGAGATCGTGGCGGCCTCTGTGGCCGGCAACACCACCATGACCCACCTTTTCCTGGGTCTGGACCCTCACTGGATCTGCCGTGAGCCCTATATCCCCGTACTCAACGTGCCCGGCCTCATGAAGGCGGAAGACGTGGGGTTTTCCATTCACGGGGAGGCACCGGTCCTCGTGTTCCCGAACGTGGGAAGCTATCTGGGCGGGGATTTGATTGCGGGCATCCTGGCCTCCGGGATGCACCGCAGGGACGACCTCTCCATCCTGGTGGACGTGGGAACCAATGCCGAGGTGGTTCTCGGAAACAGGGACTGGCTCATGGCGTGCGCAGGGGCCGCCGGCCCGGCCCTGGAGGGAGGTGTGGCCGCCATGGGCATGATGGCCGCACCCGGCGTGATCGACCGGGTGGTCATGGACCCTGCAATCGGGGAGTTCCGTCTCAGGACCATCGAAAACAAACCACCCGTGGGCATCTGCGGCTCAGGGCTGATCGACCTGGTGGCCCAGCTCTTTCTGGCCGGGATGATCGACGTGAGGGGCAAATTTGTACGTGAGAAATGCGGAGAGCGGTTGAAGGAAGTGGACGGAATCCGTCACTTCGTGGTGGTCCCCGCGGAAGACTCGGGCACGGGGTCGGAGCTTACCCTGGCCCAGACCGACCTCGATGCCCTGATTCGCTCCAAGGCGGCCATGTTCACCATCCTCAGCACCGTCACCGGCATGGTTCATCTCTCCATGCGGGAGATCAGGAATTTCCATGTGGCCGGGACGTTCGGTTCCTATATCAACCCGGCATCGGCCATAACCCTGGGTATGATTCCCGACCTCCCCCTCGAAACCTTCAGATCCCTGGGCAACACCTCTCTGGCCGGCGCAACGGAGGGCCTCATTTCCTCAAGGGCCAGGAGGGAAGTGAGGATGATACGAGACCGCGTCACTTACCTGGAGCTGAACGTGAACCAGGAGTTCATGAATCTTTTCAACGCAGCGAGGTTCATCCCCCACACGGACCGATCGCTTTTTCCTTCGGTGAGAAGAAGAACGGAGTGATGGAGT
>JAFGPH010000351.1 GCA_016926135.1 Deltaproteobacteria bacterium | reverse complement strand
CCCTTTGTGCCTATGTGCCTCTGCACCTGTGTGCCTCCCTCTCGGTGGCCAAAATCGAACTGAAGTCTTCGCCTAAAGGCGAGGTTTTTCTCCCCATTCCCCGAGAGGGACAATAACCATCGGAGAAAACGCTGTTCACGACACGATTCACGAACACGACTCACGATACCTTTATAGGGTAGGGGACCGCAGTCTATGACCATGGCGAATCATTGCGAAGGAAGTGGTGTGACGATTCCCCTGAGCGAGGTGCCTGAAACCCCCGGTCCCTATGCCATGAGCTTCGGCTTCGAGGTCTCGGCCATGGCTGTTTCGATCGAGAGGGTGGGGCTGCTCAACAGGCCGGTGGTTGAAAGAGACGGGGAGGGAAGTGTGCACGTTGTCACTGGCTATCGCCGGCTCATGGCCCTCAGGGTCCTTCAATGGAAGGAGGCGCCCTGCACGGATCTGGGCGCCGCGGGGCTTTCATTCCGGCAGAAACTCCTGATGGCCTTTTACGACAACCTGCCGACCAGAGAGTTCAACGATGTGGAAAAGGCCATGGTGCTCGATCGGCTCCTGCAATGCCATGCCCGAGAGGAAGTCATCTCGTTCTTCATGCCCCTTCTCGGTCTTCCTTCCCGCGATCCCCTTCTGGAGACCTACCTGCAGAGTGGGAGTCTGGGCGGCGAAATCAAACTGGCCCTGGCGAGGAAACAGGTTTCTCTCCAGACGATCCGTTTGCTGCTGGATATGGATGAAGATGCCCGTTTTGCGTTATCTGATTGGCTTTTAGAATTAAAGTTTAGCGATAGTTATCAGCAAAAATTTATTGAATATATTGATGATATAAGTCATAGAGAGGGACTTCGCGTACGGCAGGTTTTGTCGGAAGACGGCCTCCTGGCCCTGTTGCACGATGAAAAACAAAACCAGCCTCAGAAAATCAGGGCGATCATGGAGTCGCTCCGACAGAGGCGATTTCCGGACCTCACGCGGGCGGAAAAAGCGTTTCGGTATCGGGTCCGGGCCCTGAAACCTCCTACAGATGTCAGGATCGAGCACCCCCCCGGGTTTGAGTCTCCCGGTTACCGTCTCGAGGTGCGGTTTTCCGACGGGAAAAGCCTGCGAAAAAAACTGATGGAAACAGCCTCCCTCCAAGGGCTGGATACCCTGGGAGACCCCTGGAAAGAATCGTCATGAACCGGGGAAACCCCATACGGAGAGTCGTGGTTGAGCAGGGTTCCGGCGATTATCCCTGGGCCTTGAAGATCCTGGACAGGGTCCCGGTCTCACCCGTGTACGAGTCGCCGCTTGCGGCTTCGTCCGAAATTCCGGCTTCGCTCGAACCGGACAAGGAAACGCTTCGGCTGGTTTCCTTCCCCGGGGATTTTTTCAAGCCGTGTCCCGGGACCAGGGAGTATCTCTGTTGCGGGTACCGGATCCTGCATGCAGGCACCAACTGCCCCCTGGATTGCAGCTACTGCATCCTCCAGGCCTACCTGAATCAACCGTCGCTTCGCGTGTTCGTGAATCTGGAAGAGGAACTCCCGGCGCTTGCCTCCCAGCTGGATGCACAGCCCGAAAAGATCTTCCGGGTGGGCACCGGGGAGTTCATGGACAGCCTGGCCCTGGACCCGTGGGTGAAGTGGACCGACCTCCTGCTGCCCTTCTTCTCCCGGCGCGGGAACGCGATCCTCGAGCTGAAAACCAAGACCGACCATGTCGACGTGCTTATCTCCTCAAAGGTTCGGAAGAGGATTGTGGTTTCCTGGTCGCTCAATGCGCCCTCCATGGCGGCCGGAGAGGAGCACAGGGCCCCGTCCATTCGGAGGCGGCTGCAGGCCGCGAGGGTCTGCCAGAGGGAAGGGTTTGCCGTGGGCTTTCACTTCGATCCTCTGATTCAGCACCCGGGATGGAAAGACGGGTATCGGAGGACCCTGGACATGCTGGATCGTTATGTCCTGCCGGGAGGGGTTATCTGGATCAGCCTGGGCTGCATGAGGTACGTGCCGGCCCTGAAGCCGATCATCCGCAGGCGGCATCCCCGGAGCGTTGTGCTGGACGGGGAATTTATCCTGGGACAGGACGGGAAGATGCGCTACTTCAAACCGATCCGTACGGACATGTACGGCTTCCTGGCCGAGCACCTGGGGGCGTGGAGCACAAACCTGGGGCTTTACCTGTGCATGGAGAGCCGGGACGTGTGGCAGGATGCATTGGGCTGGACACCCCCCGATTCCGCGGCTTTGGCGGCTTTCCTGGATGGGCGGGTCGAGGCCTTCTTCGGACGCGGTTCGATCGGCGCCTCCTCGGGGCTTGCCGCCGCACCTGCCGGTCATGACAGGGGATTTAAGGCTTGATTTCAAGCGAAGGCGCGTGATAAAAAATTTCCACAAAGCAGTTCAGGAGGGAAACATTATGGAGCTGAAACAAAGGGTAGAGGATGCGCTTGACAAGGTTCGACCGTCGCTTCAGGCCGACGGAGGCGATGTCCAGCTCGTGGAAGTGGGTCCGGACGGCGTGGTGAAGGTCAAACTCATGGGCGCCTGCGGCGGGTGCCCCATGTCCCAGATGACGCTCAAGATGGGCATCGAAAAGATCCTGAAACAGAACGTCCCGGAAGTGAAGAGCGTGGAATCGGCTTGATGGATTCCTCCGGGGGCTTCGAATTCAACCGAACAGGAGAGGAGGCGTTATGGAGATCAAGAAGGTCGGCGTCATTGGCGCAGGAACCATGGGAAACGGGATTGCACAGGTGGCCGCTCAAATCGGCTGCGATGTGGTGATGAGGGATGTCGAGCAATCCTTTGTCGACCGCGGGATGAAGAGCATCGACAAGTTCCTCGCGAAGAGCGTGGAAAAGGGAAAACTCCAGGAGGCGGACAAGAAGGCCATTCTGGGAAGAATCAAAGGCACCACCGAGATGGCGGACCTGAAGGATGTGGATTTTGTGATCGAGGCCGTCATTGAGAACCTGGATCTCAAGAAGCAGGTCTTCAGAGAGCTGGATGCATTGTGCCGGCCCGAGGTCATCCTGTCCTCCAATACCTCTTCCATGTCGATCACGGAGATCGCAGCGGCGACCAGAAGGCCTGAAAACGTTTGCGGGATGCACTTTTTCAACCCGGTCCCCATCATGAAACTGGTCGAGATCATCCGGGGGTTTTCCACCAACGATGCCACCGTAGCCGCCGCAACCCACCTGGCAAAGAAAATGGGCAAGGTCACGATCGAAGTGAAAAAGGATTCTCCCGGCTTTGTCGTCAACCGCATCATGACGCCCCATTTTCTGGAGGCCGTCAAGATCGTGGAAGAGGGCATTGCCTCCATTCAGGATGTCGACATCGCGGTGAAAAACGGCCTGAACTACCCCATGGGGCCGTTTGAGCTGATGGACCTGACCGGAATCGACATCGCTTATTTCGTGACCGAGTATTTGCACAAAGAGCTGAACAAGGAGTTGAAGTGGGTCGCCCCGAACCTGATGAAGACCATGATCCGGGGAAACCGTCTTGGAAAGAAGACAGGCGGGGGGTGGTACGACTCAGGGGCGAAATAGGCTCCGCCTCGGGCTCAGGCAAATCATGAAATAAAATAGAAGGCAGCTCCCGATCAGGGAACTGCCTTCTTCATTCAGGTCGCCGGACTCTGTCTCCGGCGTTTACGGCGCTACTTGTTCTTATGTCGCATCTGCTTTCGCAGCTTCCGGTATTTGTGTTTCCTGATCTTCTTTTTCCGCTTTTTGACGACGCTGCTCATCCGGCTCAGCCTCCACCCAGAGAAAAGTCTTATGAACTTATACGTTTCAGATAGGGGATGTCAACGAATTTTTTCACCTGAAGCGCTTGAAACGACACAAACGAGACATTTCCGCGCACCGGAGTCCGAAAAGAGACCCAAAGAGTTTAGTTTACATAATATATATTATCCGAAGTAATAAGTCGGTGTGTCTATAATCTGGACTTGGCTTTGTACAGCTCTTTATCGGCCTGCGCTACGAGGTCCTCGGCATCCATGCCGTCAAAAAACATGCTGTATCCCAGGCTGGCGCTGATCCCACTGTGCTCCCTCATGGCCTCCTGGATTCTGCGCCCGATCTCCTGTGCGACGGTCAGGTCCGCGTCAATCAACACGACCGCGAACTCATCACCGCCATATCGGTAACCCGAATCAACGCCGACACGGATGCATTTGCGAATAATCTTGCCTACGTTACGCAGCACCTCATCCCCGGCGAGATGCCCGTGCGTATCGTTGTATTCCTTGAAACGGTCAAGGTCCAGAAGAATCAGTGCCATGGGGTGCTTCTGACGCTCCGACCGCAGCACCTCTTCCTTCAGGCGGGCATAGAGGTGTCGCTGGTTGTACAGGCCCGTGAGAGAATCGGTTATGGAAAGTCGGCTGAGTTCTTCCCTGAGGTTGCGTTCGTTGATGATCCGGGCGATTTTGGCCTCCAGTTCCTCCAGATCAAACGGCTTCTTGATGAAGTCGCTGGCCCCCGCATGGATCACGTCCACGTACCTGTACCCCTCGGCGTAACCGGTCATGGCAACAATACTGATGCCCGGATAGGTCTGGTTGACTTTCCTGATGAGATCAAGACCGTTCATCTCGGGCATTCGCATATCGGTGAGCAGAAAGGTGTATTCACCCTCGCTGAGCATCTTGAGCGCAGTTTCTGCATTTGGGGCAGAGGCCGCCCTGAAATGAAGCGCCATGACGAGTTGTTCGAGGGTGGACCTCAGGAGGTCATCATCGTCCACGATGAGAATCATCTCTTTTGAGTGATCAATCTGTTCTGGGACACAAATATCCGTCATCGAAAAATTCCGCTTTCCAGGCTATCCCGGATTCCTGGTTCTTCGGTACTCCCCCAAGAGAGAATTTGTGGTGGACCTTTTAATGAGCACATCAACTAAATTACCGATCCTGCAATCATCATTGTTGAAATTTACTATTTTATTGCCCGGGGTGCGGCCGGATTGCTGATTGCCCCTCTTGCTGACCCCCTCTACCAGGATCTCCACCTCCCTGCCCTCCATGGCCCTGTTTTTCTTGAGCGTGATCTGCCTCTGGATTTTCTGCAGGCGGCTCAGGCGGAGCGACTTTTCCGTCTCCTCAATCTTTCCCTGCATGCCGGCGGAGCGAACGCCTTTTCTGTCGGAGTACTTGAAAGAGTACAAATTGTCAAACTGAATTCTCCCAATGAGATCCAGGGTCAGGAGGAAGTCTTCTTCCGTCTCACCGGGAAAGCCGACCATCACATCACTGGTGATGGCGATCTCCGGACACGCCTCCCTCAGTTTCAGGACAAGCTCAATGTATTTCTCCCGGGTATACCCGCGTTTCATGCGCGCGAGGATACGATCGGAACCGGATTGGAACGGAAGGTGGATGTGGGGACAGAGACTGTCGAGGTCTCTGAAGCAACGGATCAGATCCTCCGACAGGTCCTTTGGATGGGAGGTGGTAAAACGAATTCTCCAGAGCCCTTTCAATTCGCTGAGGGCGCCCAGGAGGGAAGAAAACTTGAGTCCCCCTTCCCTCTCGTCCCGGTAAGAATTTACGTTCTGCCCCAGCAGGGTGATTTCCCTGACCCCTTCGGCGAGCAGATGCCCTGCTTCTTCCAGGATCTGGGGAAAAGGCCGGCTGACCTCCCGGCCGCGCACATAGGGCACGATGCAATAGGTGCAGAAATTGTTGCACCCCTCCATGATGGACAGATAGGCCGTGACCCGCCCCTTGAAATAGCCCGGTGTGTTCAGGGGGCATGCAGGGGGCAGTTGGTCGCGAATCGCAACGAGACCCCGGCCCCCTCCCCGGAGCTTCTCCACGTGTTGCCCGATTTCACCGATTTCCCTGGTGCCCAGAACCAGGCTGAGTCCGGGAAACCGCCTGATCAGGTTCCCGCCTTCCTGCTGTGCGATGCAGCCCATCACGCCGAGAGCAAGGCCCGGTCTTTTCTTTTGTTCCCGCACAAGGCGGCCCAGAAGACTGTAAGCCTTCTGTTCTGCCTTTTCACGGACCGCACAGGTATTTACCAGGACAAGGTCGGCTTCTTCCACGTTTCCCGTCGGCAGGTATCCCGAACGGATCAGAATCTGGGAAACCCGATCCGAGTCGTACTCGTTCATCTGACATCCCATGGTGATCAGATGAAAGCGTTTTGGCTGCAAATCAGTCCGAAGCCTCCGCTTCGCGGCGGACGGGAACCGCGTCATGTTTTCCTTCCGGTCCGACGACACGTTCGAGCCGAAGCGCTTCTTTTCGTGCCAGGTGTTCGGCCAATTCCAGAAGGGTCTTCTCGCATCCGGGTGAAACCAGCGTCTCGATCAGGGCCACGGAGGGGTCCAGGGTCCTCACCACCGCCATCCCATCATAGGATTCAATCGTGCCTCTCAGGTAAGCGATATCCTTCCGGTTCACCCGGAAAACAAAGCGGGTCGTCTCCTTCTGCATCAGGGGTGACTCCCTCCCCACATCAGCTTGGTTCTCAGGATCTCAAAGTAGGTCTGGTCCGGCGATTTGATCAGCCGTATCTCCACCTGGGATTTCTGAATCAGCACCCTGTCCCCGAACAGCAGATCGAACCCCACCTGACCGTCGCAGGTCATACTCACCGCCTCATCGATATCTTTTGCAAGGCGTATCCGGATCCTGTGCGTATCGGGCAGGATGATGGGCCTGTGCGTCAGGGTGAATGCACAGATGGGGGTAAGCACCAGATTGCCCAGGGTCGGGTGGAGGATGGGCCCACCCGCGGAGAGGTTGTAGGCGGTAGAGCCGGTGGGGGTGGAGATGATCAATCCGTCGGCCCTAAAAATGGTGAGGAACTCGTTGTTGATATGGACCTCCAGTTCAATGATGCGGGCCGGGCTCCCTTTGCTGATCACCACGTCGTTCAGGACATGGAAACTGCAGACCTCCTTGCCTTTTCGCTCGACCTTTGCCTCGAGCATGAGGCGGCTTTCCACATTTAGACGGTTTTCAAGCATCATTTCAACGGCTTGGTATAGTTTCTTCAACTGGATTTCCGTTAAAAACCCCAGCCCGCCCAGGTTAACCCCCAGCATGGGAACACCATATCTTCCAACTCTCCGCGCAGCCCCGAGCAGGGTGCCGTCTCCACCCAGGACGACCACCCAGTCCACGTGCCTCGGAATTGCGGAATGGATCTCCGGGTCTCGATCTCCCTGGTCCCGGTCACCCATCTCTTCGACATGGATCGAGATTCCCCTGGCCTTCAGCCACTGCCCCAGTTTCAAAGCCTCCTGCCTCGCAGGCTCAAAATGATGTTTGTAGATGATGCCGACCGAAGTCTGAGCCATCCGGCATGCCTCCCTTTTTTGGGTCTACCCTTTATCCAGGAACAAAGGCACGCTCTCGAAGCGCGCCACATCCACCAGTCCCTTGTCCGTGAGCTTCAGCTCGGGGATCACCGGAAGGGCCATGAAGGAAAGGTGCATGAACGGGTCTGGAAGAACACATCCCAGGGACTTGGCAGCCCTCTCCAGGTCATCCTGCTGCCGCACCACTTCCTCCAGAGAAGCGGTAGACATCAGCCCCGCAACGGGCAGGGGAACCCGCGCAAGCACCTTTTCCCCATGCACGGCGACCATCCCTCCCCCCATGTCCCTGACCTCTTCAACGGCCCTGCAGAGTTCCCGGTCCGAGACCCCGGCCGCGATGATGTTGTGTGAATCATGGGCCACGGAGGATGCCAGGGCCCCTGTCTTGAGACCGAGGCCCCGGATGAGGCCCACACCGATTTTGCCGGAGCCTTGGTGACGCTCCACCACAGCGAGTTTCAGGATGTCCGCTTTCGGCTCCGCACACACCCAGCCCCCTTCGGATCGAACCTCCTCGTATCCGGCACGGGTGAATATCTGCGCAGGAACCATTTCAATGATTCTCGCCTTGCCCCGGCCGGCGGCCACGCGAAACGATTCCGGCGTGACCCGACCCGCGCGGAGGGGGGCAACCGCCGGGAGCCCGCTGCCGGAGGAGATATTCACCTTCAGTTCCCCGCCGCAGACCACGAGGCGGCCATTCTTGTAAACCCTGTCCACCGAGAAATCTTCCAGGTCATGCAGCACAACGAGGTCCGCCCGGTACCCCGGCGCAACGGCCCCCCGCTCGCGGAGGCCGAAATGCCGGGCCGGGTTATAACTGGCAAGCAGGATGGCGGTGATGGGATCCAGGCCCAGCCGAACCGCCTTGCGGACCATGAAGTCCAGGTGGCCCCTTCGAAGGATGTCCCGCGGGTGAAGGTCGTCGGAGACGAAGCAGAACCGGGACGCATTCTTTTCGTTCACCAGGGGGAGAAGATTCTCCAGGTTCTTTGCGCTGCTGCCTTCCCGGATCATCAGCATCATTCCGGCCTCGATCTTCTCGAGTCCGGTCTTCGAATCAAAGGTCTCGTGGTCCGAGGTGATCCCCGCCGAAACATAGGCCTGAAGATCATATGCGGACAGGCCCGGGGCGTGACCGTCGCGTCGGCGGTCGTCGAAAGCAGCCAGCTTCTCCAGGGCCTCCGGGTCCCCTGCCAGCACCCCGGGGTAGTTCATCATCTCCGCGAGCCCCAGGATTCGGGGCTCCTTCCGAAGTGTCCTCAAGTCGGATGCCCTCAGGCAAGCGCCGGCGGTTTCCAGATGTGTTGCGGGCACGCAGGACGGCGCCATGAAGTAGAAGTCAAAAGGCGCTGTCGCGCTTTCCCGGATCAGGGTTCGCACGCCGTCCAGGCCCAGCACATTGGCAATCTCGTGAGGGTCGGAAACCATTGCCGTGGTCCCCCTGGGAAGCAGGGCGGCAGCCACCCTCGAGGGGAGGAGCATGCTGCTCTCGATATGGAAATGAGCGTCCAGGAGGCCCGGTGCAACCCATTTTCCCCTCACATCCACTTCCTCTTTGCCTCGGTAGTCCGGACCCAGACCCGCCACATATCCCCCGTGAACGGCAACATCACGGACCTGGGTGCGGCCCGTGAACACATTGACCACCCTCCCCCCTTTCAGCACGAGCTCGGCCGGAATGTCCTTGCGCGCAGCCGCTATTCTCTCCTGCAGGAGTCGGACCTTCCTTTTCACGGCCGAAGGGTCTTTCCCACCACGGTCCATTCCTCCTCCCGGTCCGAACGGGTGTCCACCAGCAGGTGCAGGATGCGGAGCGAAGGGAACGCCTTTTTGAGATCGTCCAGGTCCACCGGTTCGAACTTCCGAACATTGTTGAAATAGGCCTGATCCGTGAGTGCATTGGACTCATAGTCTTCCTTGGTTCTCTCCGAGATTCTGCGAAGGGACACCTCCTGGGGGCATTGTGTTTGCTGGATGACGAAGGTCTTGCCGTGGCGGGCGGCAAGCTCCGCCGCACGTCTTCGCAAGGACTGCGTGATGAAGGTCGCATCCAGAATAATCCCGTTCCCTTTTTCGGCGAGCGCATCGGCCATCCGAAACACCTCGTCATAGACCTGCTTCCGCTTGTCCATGCTGGAAGCCACCTTTTCGTCGAAAATGTCTTCATTCTTGAGCACTTCCAGACGGATCATGTCCGTGCGGAGGATGATGAAACGCTTTATCTTTGCAATGACCTCGGTGGTTTCGGTCTTATAGGACGCCGGGAGCCCGCAGGCAATCAACACCGTGTCCTGACCCAATTCTCTCTGCATGAATGCCTCAAACGGCTCCGGCATGAAAGCCCTCCTCCTCTTCAAGCGATATACCTGCGCGCCAGACGGAAGTACCGGGATGCCCTGCGAGCGGCATTTCCCTTCTCCTCCTCGCTCACGCGAGGATCGTCCAACTGGAAGCTGATCACCTTTCCCCGCACATAGGCACGGTAAACCTTATAAAAGGT